>CAYNHB010000015.1:0-20815 GCA_964397155.1 uncultured Candidatus Saccharibacteria bacterium | reverse complement strand
CATTTCTTTTGCCACCAGAGAAGTGAGAACTCTAACGGCCGATCTATATGAAAAAATTGTTACCGAGTTGGAAAAAGAAAAATTCAAGCACTTAACAATTTTTACCAATGTTGCCGTTTCTGTGCCGCCGGAATCGCTGGACGATCGCGTTATGGTGAAAAAGATACCAGCGGCAATTTTGAGAGAATATAACTTACTATGAAAACAAAACCGCAAACATTTTATGATTTAGTGAGCCAAGACCAGCAATACAAAATTGCCGTTGGTTCGCCGTCGCCAAAGACGATTGAGAATTACGAAAAGATACAACACTTACTTAAATTTGCCCTGCGCCCGTATCAGGTAGAAGCGTTGAGCGCATTTCAACTTTTTTGGAAGGACAGATTTGATAGCCGGAGCTTGAAGCAAAAAACGCTTCAACAAGCAAAAGACGATGACGAAAGGCAGGTTGAATGGAACAAGGTTGGTTTTGAGATGGCAACCGGCTCCGGCAAAACTCTTTTGATGGGCGCGGCGATTTTGGATTTATACCACCGAGGTTTTAGAGATTTTCTTATTCTTACGCCGAATACGATTTTGTTTGATAAAACGATAGAAAACTTTACGCCGCGCGCAGTAAAAAGCATTTTTGGCGACGGCTGGAATTTAACTTACAATTTGGTTACCGGAAACTCTTATCGTGATAAGACCTGCAATTATGAAGATGACCGTGATATTTCTTTCTATGTTTTCAACATGCAGAAGTTTTACGATAAGGCGGCTTCGTCCAATAAAAAAGACGGCGAAGACACAATGAAAGGAACGCCTTATGTCCGCCGACCGCTTGAAGAATCGCTGTGGCGCGATAAAAGCGGACAACACACTATCTCATTTGTAGAATTTCTGCGCGAAAGGCGGCCGGTCATTATTTCTGATGAAGCACATCACTATCAGCAAAAGAAGACCGCAGAAGCGATTTTTGAGCTTTTGCCGAGTGCTGTGCTGGAATTTACAGCAACATCGCTTGAAAAAGGCGGCAGTGAAAGTTTTGGACAAGATAACTTATACAAGTACCCAATGCAGAGGTATATCGGCGAAGGCTATGGCAAGAGAATTTTTGCGGTCGGCAGTGGGACAAGCGACGAGAAAATATCAGATGAAGTAACTGATAGCGATAAACAAAAATTAGTTTGGGGCATGATGATTCACTTACTTAAAACCGAGTCGCTTGCCGCAGTCAACGCGCCAGTCAAAAAAGCGATGTTGCTGACAAAAGCACGGACTATTAAGCACGCCGAAGCGATTGATACATATCTTAAAAATTGGCCGGATTCTGTTTCCAGAGAGCTTGACGATGTATTGGAACAAGTGAACCGAGAAGGAACGGACATTGCGAAAATTATCCGCAAGAATATACCCAAAAACGAAACGGAATTGATTAAAAAATTGTCGCGTGTAGCAAAATCTGTCTTTACTATCCATAGCGAAAATAAAAGCGAAGAAGAAGTTTGGACAGATTATCAGTCGCTTGACGATAACAAGGCGGAGATCGTCAATCAGGTTCGCATATTTACCGAAGGCGTTGATTACGATAATTTTTATACGATTGTTGTTTTGGGTGATACTGTCGAAAAAGTTGGTTTAGCAGCGGCCCAGCTTATTGGTCGCGGTCTTCGACTTTACAAGGAAAAACGGGAGTTCGATATTTTGGGCGATGAATTAAAGGAACAAAGCGAAATTTTACATATTATCTGCGAGAGGGGCCGCCGCTTTGATCAAATTGTGGAAGAAATAAGGCAGAAATTGGCATTGTCGCCGGCAAGTGTGGAAATACCAACCGAGGAGGAAGACCGCGAGAATAAAGTAAATAGAAAAATCATTGATGACTATGAAATACCAATTTTACAAATCAAACCAACTGCAACCGGTAAAAGTTTCGAGGACACGCTAAAAGATAAATCGTTGAGCATTAAAGCGTTTGTTGACGAAGTCTGTGGACTTTCCAAGGGCGACAAAGTCCTAAAGCCAGAAGTATTAGCAATGGTGGATTATGCGGAAATTACGACCGATGATATCGCCATACAGACAGACAAGCCGGCGACTACTCGCAGAACAATAGCTTTGCCTAAAAATGAAATCGCGCGCTGGGCGTTAGATTTTATAGAACAGACCGGATCGTTTATCGGAAATAATTCATTTGATACGGCAAAGAAGTTGATAGAAAACATCATCAATGCTGGAATACAGGTTGATACCGCCTACGCGGTAGATTATAAACGCGCGCTGAAAGCACTTAAGAAGAGCATTGTTGAATTTTACGGACAAGGTGCGTTTGAGTTGATGTTCAAGAGACAATTCACATTCAGGAAGAAAAATGTAAAAGATATTTTTGTGGACGGCAAAGTTACTGTGAGAAAACGAGACGGACTTACACTAAATTTAATTCCTTCTCATCAGCCCATGTCCTCACATTTACAGCAGAAAGGCATTATTGTTGAGGGATATAAATTTTCTGCTCGTCCGTTTGTAAAGTTTGATTCGCCGCCCGAAAAATGGGTCGCTGATGCTTTGGAGTATCTTTGCTCGCTGGATAAGAAAAAGAGAAGTTTTTGGCTTAGAAATAATCCTTTTGAATATCCTGTTGAAGTAAAGCCAGCGCCATTTTATCCGGACTTTCTTGCGTTTATTGAAGGAAAATGGATAGTTGTTGATGTAAAAGGTAAACACCTTGCCGAAGCAAAACAAATTGATGATCGCAAGAAAGCCCTAAAACTTTTGGAAAAAGAGGGCGGCGTTCAAACTTTTTTCCTTGTGGACAAGGCAATGGAAAAGAGAGGGTTCAAAGCAGTTGAGATCGCAAGCGTAAGCGATTTTGAAGGGTATGACGAATTACGCCACGAGGAATTAGCGACCGAAGAATTTACTAACGGGCAGAAACCAACATTGTTTGATAAATAATTTCCATGAATAAATATAATAGTCTAAAATTTTTCAAAGAGACAAAAGCCAGATCCCAACATATCTGTTCGAATTGTGGGACACAAATAAACCGGGGTGATATTTACTATCCGGAAGAAATTAATGATAAATTTTTACATTCCCTGCATCGCAAAAAATTATGTCAGAAATGTTATCAAACACTTAACGCGAGAAAATAATATGAACTCATTTAAGGATATTGCCTATACAATTTTAAAAGAAGCGGGCAAGTCGCTTCATAGTAAGGAAATAACAAAAATTGCCCTTGATCGTGGCTGGCTTAAAACTGCCGGAAAAACGCCGGAAGCGACAATGAACGCCCAGCTCGTTGTTGATATAAACTCAAAAAAAGAAAAATCCCGTTTTGTTAAAACTGGTCCGTCAATTTTTGGATTGAATGAAAATGTTGCTGTTCCCGAAAAAGTGGAGGTCAAAAAAGCAGAAAAAATTTGGACGATTTCAAAAGATGTTTCTACTAAACAAAAAGGAGATATCGCCGAAGCGAGAATTGCTGAACTCATCACGCTTTATGGTGATACAACTTTATCCTGTTATAAACCTATTTCCGATGATGAAGGTATTGATTTGATTGTGAAAGAAAAAGGAAGTTTGCGAACGATGTATATTCAAGTTAAAAGTCGCTTCGGCGATAATCCTGATGAAATTTTTACTGCCACAACAAAAGCATCTGGCGTGGTAGATAATTATTCAACAGCAGTTATTTTCTGCTTTTTTGACACAGAGGAAGGCGACCTTTGGGATTACCTTTGGTTTGTTCCGGCTCCCGATTTGATAAAACTCGGCAATAAACTTGACGGCGGACGATTGCTCGGTTTTGTTGCCGGAAGACAGAAAAAAGAATCAAACAAATGGGATAATTATTTGATTGATAAAAGAGATTTGGCGAATCAAATAATTGCTCAAATGAAAAGAATTTAAGGCGGCGCGCCAACGAAGTTGGCACGAAATTCGGCGGCGGCGGAAAAGCGAGGGTGGGCAAAAATTCCTTCCCCCCAACCCCCTTCCTTTTTGCCCGCCCGAGCTTAAAAGTTTTTCAAAATTCGGCGTTCGGATTTTCGCTAAAAAAAGTTCGGATTTCGTTCAGCGTTCGGAGCCCTAGACAAATGCCGAAGGCACATGCCTTGGGCATTTAAGTTTAGGCGATTTTTTGATAGGATTTAAATATGTTAACAGTAAAACAAAAAAAATGGATTGCTCGCCTTCCTGATGATGACAAAATAGAAATTTTACCATTTGACGAGTCTAGCCAAAAAAAGTTTTTAAAAATAAAAAAGAAAATCAAAAACAGGATTAGTGAGAGTTTAAGAGTGGAGCATCGTGGTTCTACTAGTTTGCGTATAGCTGGTCAAAACGAAATCGATATTTATGTTCCGGTGTCAGCAAGTGTTTTTAATAAGAATATTTTAGTTCCGAAATTAGCAAAAATATTTGGCCAACCTAAAAGTTATCATCAAACAAGAATACGTTTTAGAGCCGTTGAGCACGATAAAAAAATTGATATTTTTTTAATAAATAAAGAGAGTAATGAGTGGCTAAACGGAATAAAATTCGAAAATTATTTAAAAACAAATGTAAAGACGTTAAGAGAGTATGAAAAATTAAAACAAAGTTGCCTCGGTTTTTCAACAAAAAAATATTATGAGAAAAAAGTGGCATTTATAAATAATATTTTATCTCATAAAACAATCCCTAAAATTTGAAAAGTGCCGCGCCTAAAGAGCATTCGGAAATGCCCAAGACCTGTGCCTTGGGCATTTAAGTTTAGGCGATTTTTTGGTATAATAAAAAAAGGGTATGGAACTTGATTCAATTAGTTTTAAACTTCACAAAATTAAAGAGAGATTGAATCTGCTAAAAACAGATATTTTTTCTAGTCCAAGTAGTTCTGAAGAATTTGATAAGAGGTTTTTTTTAAAAGAGACATTATTTAAATCTCCTCCCCTAGACAGGGAAATTATAAAAACAATTAAGTTAATTGCCCCCCACTATAACCCCTCTCTTGATGAAAAATCAAGAAGAGTTTTTGAGAAAAGCCAAAATGCAGGTTGTTGGAGCGAAGACGAGGTTCTTTCTCAATATTTATTTAAAATGAAAAAACCTCTGAAAATTCTTGAAATTGGACCGGGCTTAGGCAGGTCTGTTGTTTTTTTAACTAAAAAGTATCATTTAGAGAATTCTGAATTTCATTTATATGAGGGGGAGGGAGAAAAAACAAAGTATACTGTTCTTGGATCTAGATTTGATGATTCTTTTTGTGGGAATATCTCTGTATTGAAAAGATTTTTAGAATATAATGGATTGAATAATTATAAGATTTTTCAGCCCTCTGGTGTTAATTATAGATTAGATAAACTACATGGACCTTATGATGTTATTTATAGTTTTTATGCTATTGGTTTTCATTGGTCATTGGAATATTTTATTGATGAAATCTTGAAAATTATGCATGAAAAATCTCTTGCTTTTTTTATTGTTCATAGAGATTTTAAAGAGTTTGATAAGTTAAAGAAAGTTAATTATAGAATTCATGCTCTTAACCCAGCCTATCTGAAAAATAAAGGATTAAAGATGCTGGTGATTGGCAAAAATATATGATAAATTAATAATTAAAAATATGAATAGAATACTAAAAATAATCTTTATAACACTGGGCATTATTTTTGCTGCTCTTATTATAGCCATTGCTCTTTTCTTTGTTTTTGACCCGCTTAATTTAAGGCCGCTATTATCTGATTTGCTGACTAACCCTCAAACTAATCTTCCAACTGCCACAGGAACAAACGACAAACACCCCCTGCTTAATGAAAGCCAGGAAAAACTATTAGAAATAATCGGCGTTGATGTTGAAAATTTACCCACAGAAATAACTCCCGAAATGGAAGCGTGCTTTACAGAGACATTGGGCGCAGAACGAGTAAAAGAAATAATGGAGGGTGATTCCCCAAACCCCTTTGATCTTTTTAGGGCAAAAGGTTGTTTATGATAACAATGCTTCTCAAACGAGTAAATAATTAATTTTTTAACATTTCGGAAATCGTCCCACATAGCGAGCCCTAGACAAATGCCCCCCGCCTAGGCGGGGGGCATTTAAGTTTAGGCGGTTTTTTTTTGTGTTTGGGTTTAAAAGATGGTATAATTATATAATTAAAAGATAATAGCTAAAGTTGAATTTAAAGAAGAATTATGAATTTTATAGCCCCCATAGTTTCAATAGTAATTGCGCAATTAGCTGGAATTGTTGGATCTTTATTTACAGTGAATTCTGTGCGCACATGGTTTCAAACAATAATAAAGCCAAGCTGGAATCCGCCTTCTTGGGTTTTTGGTCCAGTTTGGATTATTTTGTACACTTTAATGGGTATTTCAGCTTATCTTGTTTTTAAGCAAAAAGATGTCAAAGACGTAAAATTAGCGCTTTCTGTTTACGGAGTGCATTTATTGCTCAATGCTTTGTGGTCTGTTTTGTTTTTTGGTTTGAAAAATCCGGGGTTTGCATTTTTTGAAATAATTATACTTTTAGTTTTTATAGTGATAACAATGGTTTTATTTTGGAGGATTAACACATTGGCAGGAGTGTTGCTGCTGCCTTATTTAGTTTGGGTTTCATTTGCAACATTTTTAAATTACACAATTTGGCAATTAAATTAAAAAAACATGGTAAAAAAAATATTTTTAGGCATTTTTGCAGGGGTTTTGGTTTTGGCTCCGGTTTTAGCTTTTGGGGCTACTTTTAAAACCGGCGAAAGTTATTATTTAGAGCCAGGAACAGTAATTGCTGATAATTTTTATACAGCTGGGGGGAGTATTAGTGTTGCCGGAGAGGTGGAGGGAGACCTGTTTGCCGCCGGGGGAAATGTAATGGTATCGGGTCCTGTTTCTGGTGATTTGGCTGCAGCAGGAGGAATGATTAATATTACTTCAAATATCGAGGGGGATGTGAGAGTTGCTGGAGGAAATGTTGTTATCATGAGTTCTGTTGGAGGAGAGCTTATTGCTGTTGGGGGTCAAATTAGCATTATGCCAGGTTCTATAGTAGCCCAAGACGCTAAGATTGCCGGAGGAAATATAAATTTTGCCGGAAAAGTTACTGAAAAATTGGTTTTGAAAGGGGATACGGTTTATATAAACGGAGAAGTAGGGGGAGATCTTTCTGTTGAAGCTGGAAAAATAAAACTTGGTCCAAAGGCCTTAATTAAGGGCAATTTTGATTACAGCTCTTTTAAAGAAGCTGAGTTTGAGCAGGGGTCAGAAATAAAAGGATTAACAAGCTTTAGCAAAACAGAATTGCAAGTTAAAAAAGTTGAGGAAAAAGGTTTGTTTTTAGGTTTTGTGAGTTTTGTAAGCTTTGCTTGGATTATAAAATCTTTAATGATAATTGTTGCTGCTTTGATATTGATGTATTTGTTTAGAGTTTTTACAAAGTCAGTTGTAAGTCAGGGTGTTTTAAGTTTTTGGAAAGAAGCGTTGAGGGGTTTTGTTGTGCTTGTTGTTGTGCCAGTGGCAATTATTTTGTGTCTTATAACTTTTGTGGGGGTGTTTGTTGGAATTATTTTAGCTTTGTTTTACGCTTTGCTTATGATTATCTCATCTGTTGTTTCCGTTTTGATTTTTACCCAATTAGTTGCAAGGCACGTGTTTAAGAAAAAAGATTACGAGTTGAATTGGTGGACGGTTATTTTGGGCACATTGGTTTTGGGGCTTATTTCTATTATTCCTTTTGTGGGGTGGGTTTTCACATTTATTATCTTTCTTTCAGCTTTTGGAAGCTCCAGTAATGCTTTTTATAAAAAATTAAGAGCATAAGCATAAATATAACATCTTAAAACCGCTCACACGCGCGTGTGAGCGGTTTTTAAGTGTTGGGGCTTGACAATGGTGTTAGAATTATATAACATTAAGTTAGGTCGACATAACATAATGTTAATAATAATTAACTTTTACTATTATGCAACAAGATAAAAAACGTTTACTTATAATAGGGATAGGGATGGTTGCCTTATTAGTTGTTATTACTTTCCTTTACGCTTATGGAGTGATTAACAATGAGGAAACAACTTTTGGCGGCGTTCTTCCTATTTTGATTCCCTTAATTATAGTTGTCTTTATGGTGTTTTTCATAGCCAAAAGATATAAAGATGTAAAAGAAGGCATGCCTTTAGAAGACGAAAGATCAAAAAAAGTAGTAACCAATGCAGCTGCTAAGGCTTTCCAGTTTAGCTTATATTGGCTGCTTGCCATTTCCATCTTTGAACCATTTTTTGCAGGAGTTTTGTTTAACAGTGAAACGTTGGATGCAGGCCAAACCGTAGGAGGCGGAATAGCTGGTATGGCATTATTCTTTTTTGCTTTTTGGATTTATTATAATAAAAAAAGTGAATTAGTTTAGAATCATGAAAACTCGAATAAAAGAATTCAGAGCAAAACTTAATATGACCCAGGAAGATTTGGCGAAAAAAACAGGAGTAAGGAGAGAAACAATAGTTTTTTTAGAGCAGGGCAAATACAACCCATCTTTGAATCTGGCTTACAAGGTTGCTAAGGCGCTAAAAACTTCAATTGATAAATTGTTTGTTTTTGATGCCTAAAATAATTTAGTAAACAAAAACAGCCCAGACAAAGTCTGGGCTGTTTTTAATTTTCGAAAATATCTTTGAAGTTTTTTTTGAATACAGCTTTGTATATTAACTCCCTGCTTATCAGACCCACAACTTTATTGTTTTCTATCACCGGAAACTGGTGTATTCTATTAGCTAACATTAAGGCCCCAGCGTTCATTACAGGCACGTTTGGGGCAACAGTAAGAGGGGATTTATTCATAAACATCTCAACTGCGTGGAAGCGGACTTCCTTTGCCTTTTTTTCCCTTTCCTCTCCATCGGTATAGCTTTCTGGGTGCTCATAAAAGCTATGGTAATATGGGTATAGTATTCTAAATAAATCCTTTTCTGACACATATCCAACAAGCTCATTTATTTCATTGACAACCGGCGCGCCGTTTATATTATTTTTATATAATAGTTCAACAGCTTCCTGATAAGTATTGTCAGGGCGCAAAGTTACAAATTTAGTTAGCATTAGATCTTTTACTTTCATTTTATTTTCTGTATTTATTCGCAACTTTTAGTTTTGCTGTCTCACGGTTAATTATAGCTTGTATTTTAGCAAAATCAACATCAGTCCTATCTTGTTTCTTTTTTAGAAGTTCTTCGGCTCTTGCTTTTGCTGCTTTCGTTGCTTCAATATCAATATCTTCAGCTCTTTGGGCTGTGTCAGCTAAAGCATAGACCCGGCTGTTGTTTCTGATTTCTAAGAATCCAGTTGATACTGCCATCAAAATTTCATGGCCCCCTTTTTTTATTTTGAGTTCTCCGGGTTTTAAAACAGACACTAAAGGCGCATGTCTTGGCAAAACAGTAATTTCGCCTGACTCTGTTGGGGCTGTCAGGCAATCTATTTCGTCTTCATAAACCACCCTTTCTAAAGTAACTATTTTAAATTTTATTTTTTTGGCTGGCATTCTTCAATTGTACCTTTCATATAAAAATCTTGTTCGTTTTTGTCATCGTGTTTGCCTTCAATAATTTCTTTAAAACCCTTTATTGTGTCTTGCAGTCTAACATATTTTCCCGCAATGCCGGTAAACTGTTCTGCCACGAAATTCGGCTGAGAAAGGAATTTCTGGATTTTTCTTGCCCTGTTTACTGTGATTTTGTCTTCGTCTGAAAGCTCGTCCATGCCTAGAATTGCAATAATATCCTGAAGGTCTTTATATCTTTGCAGAATCCTTTGCACCTCGCGAGCTGTTTTGTAATGTTCTTGGCCCACAATGTTTGGGTCTAAAATAGTTGAGCTTGAATCTAAGGGATCTACGGCAGGGTAAATACCCAAAACAGCCAGAGATCTAGATAAAACAATAGTTGAGTCAAGGTGGGCAAAGCTTGTGGCTGGAGCCGGGTCGGTTAAGTCATCAGCCGGAACATAAACTGCCTGCACAGAAGTAATTGATCCTTTTTGGGTGGAAGTGATTCTTTCTTGCAAAGCACCCATTTCTGTGGCTAAGTTTGGCTGATATCCTACGGCTGAAGGCATTCTTCCAAGCAAAGCTGAAACTTCGCTGCCTGTCTGCGTAAAACGAAAAATATTATCAATAAATAAAAGCAAGTCCTTTCCCTCCTTATCTCTAAAGTTTTCTGCCATGGTTAAGGCAGATAATGCTACGCGCGCCCTTACTCCGGGGGGCTCGTTCATTTGTCCAAAAACCAAAGCTGTTTTTTGAAGTACCCCCGAGGCCTCCATTTCTCTGTATAAATCATTTCCTTCACGGCTTCTTTCTCCAACGCCGGCAAATATTGAATAACCCCCGTGCTCTTGGGCTATGTTTCTGATTAATTCTTGTATAATAACTGTTTTTCCAACACCGGCTCCTCCAAACAATCCGATTTTTCCCCCTTTTAACAGTGGGCAGATTAAATCAATAACCTTTATGCCGGTTTCTAAAATTTCCATGTCAGTTGACTGCTCAATAAATTTGGGGGCAGGGCGGTGTATTGGCATATTCTCCTTTTTTTGCATACTTCCTTTGCCGTCAATCGGCTCGCCCAACACATTGAACATTCTTCCTAAGACATTTTTTCCAACAGGCACGCTGATTGGAGCTCCTGTGTCTAGCACTTCCTGGCCTCTTTGCAGTCCGTCTGATGGACCCATAGCTAATGCTTTTACCTTATTAAAGCCAATGTGCTGTTCAACTTCCAAAGACAATTTTTCTCCATTTATTTTAGTGTGGAGTTCGTTAAAAATTTCAGGGAGTTTGTTTGGGAATTCCACAACCACCACACTTCCTGTTACTTGGGTAATTTTGCCTGTATTTTTTGGGTTCATATTATTTTTTAATTATAAATTATTTAATGCTTCGGTTCCGCTTGATATTTCTGCAATTTCTTGAGTAATGCCAGCTTGCCTTGCCTGATTATAATAAAGGGTTAACTCTTCAATCATGGTTTTTGCGCTATCAGTGGCGTTTTTCATTGCTATCATTCTTGAGTTATGTTCTGAAGCATTTGCTTCAAGTATTGCCTGGTAAATCCTTATTTCTGTTAACCGCGGTAAAACAAGATTCAAAACTGCCTGTTCTCCGGGTTCAAACAACATTATAGCTTTTGGTTTTTTGGTTTTTTGCTCTTCTTCATTTTCAGAAAGTATTTCAGCTAAATTTTCTTTAGTTATAGGCAAAAGGGAACTTATTTTAGCTTCATATTTTAAACTTGAAATAAAGTTAGTAAAGGCAATAGAAACTTTGCTATAATTTTTATTTGTAAATTCATCTATAACCATTTTAGACAGGGGGAGAATGTCATCTGAATGCAAATCATCTGGAAATTTTACAAAGCTTGCTATTACTTTGCCTTTGGTTTTTCTTGAAATGGCCTCTGCTTTTTTGCCTATTGTTATCAGGTCTATTTCTTTTTCTTTGTTTTTTTTAATGTATTGTAAAGCAGTTTTTAACACATTTATGTTATAGCTTCCGCATAAGCCCCTGTTTGAGGCAATAATAATTAAAAGCTCTTTTTTGTTTTTAACATCAGAGAGCAGGGGATGCTCTAAATTTCTTTCTTTAGACAAATTTACCAAGAGCTCTAACGCATGTTTGGCGTATGTTCTGCTTGCCATGAGGTTGCTTACAGCTTTTTTAATTTTAGCTGCCGCAACAAGCTCCATGGCGCTGGTAATGTTTTTTACATTGCCAACTGACTTAATTCTGTTTTTAATTATTTTAGAAATTCCTGACATGTTAAGTAATTTTCAATTATTTTTCTTTTTAAATCCCGCGACAACTTCTTTAAATTTTTCTTCATCCGTTGATTGCAGTATTGCTTGCTTTAGTGCCGGAATCAAAGCATCTCTTCTTTCTGTTGGGATTCGTGCCACAATCTGCTCACAAGCATCAAGCGAAGTTTTTGTTTCAATTCCTGCGGCAATATCAGGATAGGCTGTCTTTAATTGTTCCAACAACAATTCGGCGGAGACCGCAGTCGCTATTTCGTGATTCAGTTCCAAATTTTTCCCAGCCTTAATCTCCCCTACGCCGAGAGAACACCTATAGGTGTCATATCCTTTTGGACCTTTATATCCTTTTGCTAAATAATATGCTAATTGTGCAGTAATCGGACTTAATTCTCCCAATGGCGCTTTTTTTCCTAAAAGTTCCGCGTAAATACTGAAGTCATGTTCATGTATTGATTCGTGAAACATGTGCCCTGAAATTTCAGTGATTATTTGTTCATCTGTAGCCCCCTCTTTTTTTAATAAGTCAATGTGCTGGTCAAGCGACAGCATGTAGACTTTCTGACCAAAACAACTCATCATCGCTCTACTTTTAATCTTATAATCTGCAACCACCCCCGTCCACAAATCTTCTCTTTTTACTCCAAACATTTCAGCTATCCTGCCCTGTTCTGTTAAAGCATTTACCAATAAGCCCTCGTAAGCAAAAATTTCACCTTCTTGCTTCTTTTTATCAATAGACAGAAGTTGGTTTTTATTTTTATCAAATTCCTCGCTAGACATTCCCTCGCGCAAAATCGAAAATGAAATATCGCCAAAATTATATTCTCTCCTTTTTCCTTTCCGGAGAACTTCATCAGACCTTGCCATTGAGATTTCTTCTATTGATAGGGGGATTTCACGTTCTAACACATTTTCTTGCCTTGATTCGCGGGTTTCTGGGTTTGGCATAAGTTTATTTTTAATAATTTATTTTTGAATTTATTTTAATTTTCCGTCGAGCGAGCTCGGCATCAGGTTGTCATATGACAACCTGACATTTATTTAATGTTTTATTTCTAAATTTAGTTTTTTTAGGTTAATATCTTTCTTAAAAACAATGAAATCACGGCCCATTTTTTGCGCTTTTATAGACCCCCTGTGTACTCGTTTTAACACAGATTGCCTGCTGATTTTCAAGGCGCTTGCCAGCTCGCCCGTTGTATAAAAGTCTTTTTGATTCAAGTCCATAGTTTTGTTAGGTTGTCTTATGACAACCAACACGGGTTTGTCAACTTAATATTATTTATAAGTTGTTTTATTACTCTGTAAAAACAGTAGATTGGCTAATATTGATAATTGATTCATTGAAAATTGAAAATTAATCTTTTTGCGATTGAAATTCTTCCAGCGCTTTTTTAAGGTCTTCTTCAATTTTTTCGTTCCAGTCGCAGCTTAGGGTTTTTAGCAATGATTTTTTGCTTTGCTCCATAAATTTATGCAGCTCTTTTTCTTTTTCTGCTAAGTTTTTTGGTTCTATTTGGTCAAAATATCCGTTGTTAACTGCGTACAAAGAAACTATTTGTTTTTCAACTGGAAGCGGGGAGTACTGTGGCTGTTTTAGTATTTCTACTATTCGTTCACCTCTGTCTAATTGTTTTTTTGTTGTAGGGTCTAAATCACTGGCAAACTGAGTAAAGGACTCCAACTCTCTAAACTGGGCCAAGTCAAGCTTTAATTTCCCGGCAACCTTTTTCATAGATTTTATTTGGGCTGAAGATCCAACTCTGGAAACTGAAATCCCCATATCTATTGCAGGCCTGTTTCCTTTATTAAACAGGTTTGTGTCTAAGAAAATCTGGCCGTCTGTAATTGAAATAACGTTTGTTGGAATGTAGGCTGAAACATCTCCTGCTTGGGTTTCTATAATAGGAAGGGCAGTAATTGACCCGCCTCCTGATTCTTTGTTTCTTCGGCAAGCTCTTTCTAAAAGCCGGGAGTGCAAATAAAAAATGTCTCCAGGGTATGCCTCTCTTCCAGGAGGTCTTCTCAAAAGTAAAGAAATTTCTCTGTATGCCCATGCATGCTTTGAAAGGTCGTCATAAATAATCAAGACATCTTTGCCTTGGTCCATAAAATATTCAGCTAAAGCAGACCCAGAGTAGGGTGCAAGGTAAGACAAGGCAGCTGATTCAGAGGCCCCGGCAAAAACAATTGTTGTGTAGTCCATGGCTCCGGCTTCTTCTAATTTAGCAACAATTCCAGCTACTTTAGATTGCTTTTGGCCAATGGCTACGTAAATACAAATTAAGTTTTCATTTTTTTGGTTGATAATTGTATCAACAGCTATCGCGGTTTTTCCGGTCTGCCTGTCTCCGATAATTAATTCTCTTTGGCCTCTTCCTATAGGGATGCTAGAATCAATAGCTTTGATTCCCGTGTGTACTGGCTGGGTAACCGGCTCTCTTTGCATTACGCCTGGAGCTATTTTTTCAATGGGGTAATTTTCTTTTGCTTTAATTTTTTCTTTTCCGTCTATTGGGTTTCCTAGGGCATCAATAACTCTGCCTATATATCCTTCTGCAACAGGAACGGACAAAATTTTGTTGGTTCTTTTAACAGTGTCTCCTTCCTTAATGCCCTTTGGGTCTCCTAAAATAACAGCTCCAACAGTGTCTTCTTCTAAGTTTAATGCTAATCCATAAATATTATTTTCAAATAAAAGCATTTCAGAGGATTGGCAATTTTCAAGCCCGCTTATTTGGCATATGCCGTCTCCAACCTCCAAAACCTTTCCGACTTCGCTTGTGTTTGAAGATGCTTCAAATTCCTGTATTTGTTTTTTTAACTGGTCGATTATTTTGTTTATGTTGGCATTACTCATGTTATTAGTTTATTTTTAAGCGAGCTAAGATTGCTGTCTAAGCTGGCATCTATTATTTTGTTTTGGTAATAAGAAATAAAACCCGCAACAATATTTTTATCTTTTATTATTTCTGCCGGTTCTGAATTTGGAGCTCCAGACATTTTTTTAATCTCTTTAATTTCATCTCCATCCAGCTCAACAGAACTTATGATTTTTAATGTTTCAATATTTTTTTGACGTTCAGCTTCTAGCTTTAAATATTTTAAAAAATTAGGGAGTAAATAACCCAAACGTTTTTCCTTGCAGAAATCAATAAAGCACTTTACAGCAGAGTCATCTTTATTTTCTTTTGCTAACTGCAAAAATGCCTTTGCTAAATTTTGCCCCGTATATTTCATTTGCTCATTCTTTTAATAATCTCTTTTTGTTTTTCTTTTGTAAGGTCTTCTTTGATAAATTTTTTAGTGGCTGTAATCACCAGTTCTGCTATTTGTGATTTCACATCTTGCATCATTTTCTCTTTTTTCTGCAGGATAAGCTTTTCGGCTTTTACTGCAATTTGTTTTGCCTGCTCTTCTTGCAAAAACTTGCTCTCAGCTGTAATTTTTTCTGTTTCTTGGCGCGTTGAAGCAATAATTCTGTTTGCCTCTTGCCTTGCCTCTAAAATTACTTTTTCGCTTGTTTGTTTTGCCATTTGTAGCTCTGTGGATGCTTTTTTTGCATCTTCAATGCCTTTGTTTATTTTGCTTTGGCGCTCGTTTAGCATTTTTTCAATGGGTTTTAAGGCAAAATGCTTTAACAGCCAAAAAATAATCAAAAAATTAGCAAGGTTGGCTAAAGCCACCCGCCAATCAAAACCAAGGTTAGATAAAATTTCTAATATATCCATTATGTTGCGGTTTTATACGATGAAAAATGCTACAAGAGCGTAAATAGCCGTTGACTCAGCCATTGCAGCTCCGATAATCATTTTAGAAAAAATACTGCCCTCCATTTCTGGGTTTCTTCCGATTGCCTCAAGGGCTTTTCCAATTAAATATCCTTCACCAATGGCTGACAAGCCCATGGTGAGCGTGCACATAGCTTTTGCTATTAAACGGATTGATTCTACGTCTGCCATTTTAAATTTAGCTTTTAGCTTATTAGCTTTAGCTTATTTGCTAAAAGCAGTAAATATTTTTTATGATTCGTTTACGCTTAAACTATAATATGCTGCTGTAAGGGCGCCAAAAACCATTGCCTGTAAAAACCCTTGGAAAATATTCATTACCATCCAGGTGGCAGGGAGCAGGTAAGCCAAAAACCCAAGCAGTATAACAGCCAGCATTTCTCCTGCAAAAATATTGCCAAACAGACGGAAAGAAAGCGAAATAACTCTTGCCACCTCTGAAATAATATCCATTAGCCCAATAATAAAATTTATTATTCCCATAAACCCAGCTCCAATTCCTTTTTTAAATCCGTTGATAATTTCATGAAATTTAAAGTAACCAGACAAATGGTTTAAAAGGCCTTTTTTTCTAATGCTGGACATTTGGATAATTAAAATCATAGCCAAGGCAAGGGAAAAGGTGGTGTTAAAGTCAGTGGTTGGGGTGCGGAAAATGCTTTCTCCCTTATAAGTAAAACTCCCCAGAAAGGGGATGAATAGGCCTAGTAAATTTGAAAATCCAATAAAAATAAAAAGCGCCACAATCAAATAAATAATTTTTTTGGCTGTTTCTTTATCGCCGGCGAGCTGTCTGACTAATCCTTGCATGGCTTCATAAATAATTTCTACAGCATTTTGCCATTTTTTAGGTTTTACCTTCAGATTTCTGGAAATAAAAAAACAAATAACAGCAAGAATTGCTGTTATTAAGAATGCCATTAAAAGAGAGTTGGTAATTGGAAAACCAAATATATCAAAAATTGTGCTTGTTGCAATGGTTGGCTTATCTGCCGCTATTTGGATTATCGACATTGGATTTTTTTATCTGTTTATCTATTTCTTTTACTTTTTTATTAAATTTTTTGTATTTTATAATAATTATTACCCATGAGAATATGAACGAAAAAGCCAAAAGGATAACAGTGTAAAAATTGCTTTCAGTATTATTTTTATCTAAATGTGTTCCTAAAATCGCAGCAACAACAGCTGGAATAGCAATAATCACAGCAACCTCCAGCATCATTAAAAATGCTTTTTGCCTGTATTTTTCTCTTTCTTTATAAAGCGAGTTTTTGTTGGTTTTCATATAAAAACATATCTATTATAATCCAAAAATCTTAAAAAGTAAATAGTTTTAAACTATAATTTATAGTATAATTATAAAAAGCAAAACTAATATGCATTATAAAGAAATCATCAAAACATTAGAGTCGCTGAAAAATCCGAAAAATGTGGCTGGCATGGCTCGTTTTGGCATAAGGCCTAAAACAAAGGTTTATGGAATATCTATGCCAAAAGTAAGAGAAATTGGAAAAAAAGTCCGTAAAAGTGTAGGAGGCCCGAGCTCCCACAAATTGGCGCTTAAGCTGTGGGACACAAAAATCCATGAAGCAAGAATTCTAGCAGGCCTGCTTGCTGAACCAGAAAAATTAACAGAAGCCCAGATTAACAAATGGGTTAAGGGTTTTGATTCTTGGGACGTAGTTGATCAAGTTTGCATGAATCTTTTTGACAAGTCAGAATTGGCAGTTAAAAAAATACCAGAATTTGCAAAAAGAGAAAAAGAATTTGAAAAAAGAACAGCATTTGCCTTAATGGCTGCTTTAGCGGTTCACAATAAAGATATGTTAGATAAAGATTTTATGAAATTTTTTGCTTTGATAAAAAAGGCATCAACTGATGAAAGAAACTTTGTTAAAAAAGCAGTTAACTGGGCATTAAGGCAAATTGGCAAAAGAAATAAAAAATTAAATAAAGAAGCAATAAAGTTGGCAATTCAACTTCGTTCCAAGAAAACAAAACCTGAAAAGTGGATTGGGGGAGATGCTTATAGGGAATTAACCAGCAGGAGTGTTCAAAAAAAACTTGTATAGTTGTTTTTGTTTTGTGGTATAATATATAAAGGAAAAGGTCGCTTTCAAAAAAACAATTTAATTTTTTATAACTATGAAACTAAATGTAGTAGATATTATAGCCCTTGTTTTAGTAGTTGTTGGGGGATTAAACTGGGGGCTTGTAGGTTTGGCAGATGTTGATTTGGTGGCTGCGCTTTTTGGAGCCATGTCTGTGTTGTCAAGAATAGTTTATGTTTTAGTAGGATTGGCTGCTGTTTATTTGGCAGTGGTTTCCGTAAAACTGGAAAGGAAATAGTTTGCAGGGCACAAAAAATCCCACTTGTTTGGGATTTTTTTGTTGCATTAAATTTTGTATAATTATATAATTGAAAAATAATTTTTAAAAATTATTAACCACCCATGGCAAAACAGAAAAATAAAAAATATGATTTTTTAATTTTAGGAGCCGGAGGAATGCAGGGTAAAATAGTGACAAGAGATTTGCTTGCAAAAAAATATAAGCTTTTTGTTTCAGATATTTATCAAAGTCATATAGACGCTTTAGAGGAAGAATTTGGATCTCTGGATTATGGGTTACTAGATTTGCGTAAGAAAAAGAACACCTTCTCTTTGATAGAGAGAATACAGCCGTTTGCCTTGATTAATTGCGCAGAGTCAGACTGGAATCTATCTGTTTACCAGGCCTGTTTAAAACATGGGGTTCATGTGATTGATCTTGGTTCTGATGAGAGGACTATGACAGAAAAGCAATTAAAAATGGATTCCGCCTTTAGAAGAAAAAAACTCGTTGCCATTACTGGATGTGGATCTACGCCAGGCGTGACCAACGTTATGTTGGATTACGCGGTTGGTTTTATGGATTCTGTGCACACGGTTGAAGCTGGCTTTGCGTGGAATTCTAATTTAAAAGAATTCGTTGTGCCCTTTTCGATATGGAGTATTGTAGAAGAGTTTACCGATCCTGTTTCTTTTGTTAGGAACAATAAATGGGTTAAAAAAAATCCTATGGGGACCGTAAAAAGCAAAAGATACCAAGAGATAGGCAGAAATAAATGCTTTTTAGTAAGGCATCCAGAGCCTTTTACTTTTTATTATTATTATAAAGATAAAGGTTTAAAAAATGTAAAATTTTACGCCGGATTTCCAAGTCATTCTTTTTCCATGATCAACAATTTTATCAAATTAGGGTTATCGTCAACAAGAAAAATAAAAATAAATGGAAAAGAGGTAGAGCCGTTACAGTTTTTGATAGAGACCCTAAGAAGGGTTAAAATTCCGGAGGGTTATAGGGAAAAAGAGGTTTTATGGGTTGATGTAATTGGTAAAAAAGGCAACAAGAAGAAGGAGATATTTATGGAGTGTATAGCTGAAACTTTGCCGGGCTGGGAGTTCGCCGGATGCAATATTGATACCGGGATTCCGGCTTCCATTATAGCCCAAATGATAATAAAAAAGCGCATAAGAGCATGGGGAAGTTTTGCTCCGGAAGCGGTTGTTCCGCATGGAGAGTTCTTTAAAGCGCTGAAGGAAAAAGACATGGATGTCTATATGAACAGCAAGTTGATAAACTAATGCTAATAAACTAAAAATGCCCAATGTTTACATTGGGCATTTTTAGTTGCTTCTTAGTGCAAATACCCCCAGGTTTGGAGTTTGTCTGAATCTTTGTACCAATTAGTGCCTATGTCTGTCCTGTAAAACATGTTTTGGAGCAGTATGTTTTCTAGCCGGGTATAAACCTGTTTTCTTGCATCCTCTACCGTTGTTCCAGAGCCGGTAACAACCAAAGCATATCCTGTGCTGCCGGCTATTCTCCAGCTTTCGTCTACAAGCTTTACATCTCCTAAATGTACACCGTCCATATTTGATTTTTTAAATATAATAGACAGGTCTTTATATATGTTCATTTCTGAATTATCGGTGTAAGGAAAAGGAGGAACGGCCACAACAACACCTATTTGAAACCCCTTTTTCGTTTTTAATTCGTAATTTTCGCCTTTTGCGATTGTGTAAAGAAATTCCCCCCATTCACTTAATACACCCTCAGCTGCAATTGATAAATGAGGGTAACCAAAGCGCGCCGTATATTCAAGCGGATAAATTCCTCTTGCATTTGCTATGCAGTTTATATCAATGTATCCAACATAACCTGATTTTGCTATGTCGTCTTTCATTTTTTCCAATGTTGTTTTGAAAATAATGTTTGGCTGTGACCAGTACATTAATGTCCCCATTTCTCCAGTATAAGGGCCTATGTCTCCTGGAAAAAGTTTTTTGTGTTCAAAGTTTACGTTTACGGGATATATAAAATCATTTCCGTTAAAAAAAGCTCCAACAGCCACCTCAACCCCAGAAGCAAATTTTTGCAACTGAAACTGTTTTATTTTTTTCTCCAGCACCTTTTTGTTGGAACGTAATATTTCATGTATGTCTATTCCGTCTTCATCTTTCCCCAAAAATAAAATGCCCTTGTAGTCAGAGGGCGTGTGGCCAGAGGGCTTGTAAACATATCTTCCCGGAGTTTGCTCAATAAATTTTAATGCTTCATCATAGTCGGCAAAATCCCAGTGGGGAAGAGTTAACATTCCAACTCTTTTCATTTCCGATTGTCCAAATTCCCTTTCTTGTTCTAATCGGTCTGTATATTCTGATCCGCCTACAACCAACTTTCCGTTTTTTCTTAATTCATCGGCTTCTTTTCCAAAACCAACATCATCAAAAATAACAACATCAGCCCAATCAACATGTTGTTTCCAATCATCAACTTTATCTAAAAATCCGTCATAAACATCCCTATCATTTTCGTTTTTAACGTATGCCTTTATTTGGTGCCCCTCTTTTTTTATTTGCCAAGCAAGGTCTCCCGATAAGCTTTCTAAACTTACAAATAAAAATTTCCTCGTTTTTTTCTGATCTATCTCAGAAAGAGGATTTACATTTTTCCCGTTTTGTTCGTTTGTCATTTTTTATTTTTTTTTGTTAAAAAATATTTTTTAATTATACATTATAAAAAAAATAATACAAAATTTTCGAAAACAAAAAATCCCCGCCTAGGCGGGGATTTTTTGTTTTTCAGCAATTACGCTTATTAGCGGCTGAAATTTCTTGGAGGCCTTTTCTTTTGCCAGCATTCGCGGCAATAAATTGGCCTGTCAGGAGCTGGTTCAAAAGGAAGTTCTGTGATTTCTGTTCCGCATTCGG
>CAYNHB010000014.1:0-22168 GCA_964397155.1 uncultured Candidatus Saccharibacteria bacterium | reverse complement strand
CGGAAAAATTCCTTAATGGGTTTCCAGCAATTTAAGGAATTTTTCCGCTGTGAGTAGTACCTCGGCAGTCTCATAGTTGCATCCCCGTGCAATTCGGGGAAGCGTTGTGACCCTGTGTGGCAACTCACAGCGGAAAAATTCCTTAAATTGCTGGAAACCCATTAAGTTCTTTTCGCCACAGCGTAATTTGAAAAAATAAGCGCGAAGGCAAAAAAGAAAAGAAATTTGGCAATCAGCAGCCAAGCCTACTTATGTGGGAAGGTTCAGAGACTATAATAGGAATTCCCTATAATATAGGGAAGTGGTATAGTCCATTCCTTTTAGAAATAAAAGGTTCATAAAAAAGAAGCTGCAGGCCCCCGTGCAATTCGGGGAGGCGCAAATGTTGCATTTGTTTTGGACTAACGATATAATAAAATAATAATTATATACGTTAGTCCAGTGGCAAATATATTACAAAAAAATAAAGCCATAAAGTTAAGAAAGGAGGGGAGGAGTATATCAGAAATTTCTAATTCTTTGAACGTTCCTAAAAGCACTATTGGAGTTTGGTGTAGAAATATTAAACTAGGGAAGAAGCAAATTGAACGTTTGGCAGAAAGGCAGATATCAGGAAGTTATAAAGGTAGAATGATTTTTTTAGAAAAAATTCGGAAAGAAAGGTTGCTTCAAACAGAAAATTTAAAGAAAAAAGGATTAAAAGAATTAGGAGTAATTAGTAATCGTGACTTGTTTGTTTCGGGGATAGCGTTCTATATTAGCGAAGGAGCAACGTCTGATTGCACAGAAGAAGTTAGCTTTACAAATTCTGATTTCAAAACCGTTCTTTTTATGAAGAGATGGTTTTCTGAAATTTGTGGCGTAACTAACGATAGGTTTATTATTCAGGTGAGAATCAACAAGGCGCATAAATATAGGATAAAGACAGTTGAAAATTATTGGTCAAAGATATTAAATATTCCGAAAAATCAGCTTACAAAGACGATTTTAATAAAAAGTAAACTAAAGAAGGTTTATCCTAAAAATAGACATTATAACGGAACGATTAGATTAAAAGTAAAAAGAGGAACCGAATTAAGGAGAAGAATAAATGGTTGGATAGAAGGTTTGCTAAATATGCCGGGGTAGCTCAGTTGGTAAGAGCGTTGCACTCATAACGCAAAGGTCGTGGGTTCGATTCCCACCCTCGGCACTCAATTGAATATCATAATGCGGGCATGGTGTAGCCTGGTCCAACACGCCTCCCTGTCACGGAGGAGATCGGGGGTTCAAATCCCCCTGCCCGCGCCATCAGTTTTAGTATATAGTGATGCCGAGTCCCGACTATTTCGGTTTAAAAGTTCATGTCCCCGACACGCACCGCGAAGGGATTTGAAAAAGAGATAAAAAATAGGTCAAAAAACCGAGTTATAAGCTCGGTTTTTTGATTGCAAATTTATGTTTGACTTTTTCAATAAAGTGATTTAGATTAAGGCATAGTTCGCCGGAAATGTTTTCCGGCTTTGAAAAATCAACCAGCAGAAAGGAGCTTAGTCATGTGCGACAAACATACCATTACGGCCGCTACGGAACTAACCATTGAGAAGTATCGAATGATTCCCGATAGGAGTCGTCTGGTTCCTGTTGCGTTTTCCGGCGGGAAAGACAGTCTGACCGCTATCCTTGTTCTGCGGGAACTCGGATACGATGTCCGTCCCGTTATCGCAAACAGGGGTGATGATCCGGCTTTCCAGCCAGACCAAATCGCGGAAGCCCTGAAGGTCCGTAAGGGCTTGGACGCAGATGTTCTGCATTTACGTAACCAAGACTCTCTGCCCGGCATTAAAAGTGCTGAAGCAGACCAAATCAGAACCTGCCTACACCGCGTCGACAATCTCGGCGTAAATGAATCGATGTGCACTCCGTGTTATAATGCAAGAACAATGGCTCTGATCGCCTACGCGCGAAGCTGCAGAGCAGAAGCGATTGTCATCGGCCAACACTTGACCGACATGCTGACCACGCTGATGAAGTGCTATTGGACCGAGAAGTATTTCTTTGCCTTCACGAAGTCGCAAGGTATTGCCTACGACGGCTACAAGATGGCAGACTTCATCGCCTCTAGTACAATTGACTTGCAGTATGTCGAGGAAATGGCCAAAGACGGTCGTGCAACCACCGACGATCCGCCGGTTGAGAACATTAGCGACGGCGTTCGTCTGATTTGTCCGCTTGCAGAAGTAAAGGAACGGGATATCGCGGCGTTCGCCGGCAATTATCCCCACACCAGCACAAACTGCACGTGGCGCGAAAAAATGCCTTGGCCGTTCAGGTTTCTCGCGCAGCGAGATCTGTACAAACGGATTGCGGCTGACCCTGAAATCGAGGATTTCCTTTTCAGGCTTGTGATATTCAACATCAACGACGATGGAACGTTGAAGCACAGGCCGAGGAATCAGAGGGAGGAGCTTTATCCTGGCTTCAAGCCCTTCATTAAAAAGTTTTGAAAGGAGACAAAAACCATGATCATAGTTTCAGCATGCTTAGCAGGAATTCCCTGCAATTACGCCGGCGAGGCAACGCCGAACGAACGGGTGATTTCTCTCATCAAGGATGGTTTGGCTTTTCCCGTTTGCCCGGAAGTTCTTGGCGGCCTGCCAATTCCGAGAAGCCGAACACGGATTGTGGAAGGCGACGGTTACGCAGTTCTGGATCGGAAAAAGGGATTGCTTACCGCCGACGGTAGAGATGTTGCCAAACAGTTTCTGAAAGGCGCCGAACTTACTTTGAAGGTTTTGCGTCTACTCGGAATCGACACTGTGATTCTGAAACAAGACAGTCCTTCGTGTGGCTGCGGTCAGACACTGGGCGGCTTATTTGAGCCAACTAGAATCAAGGGTGATGGTGTCGCAACAGCTCTGCTCAAAAGAGAGGGGGTTGCAGTTTATCCCGAAGAAGCTTTGGCAGAGGATAAATTTTTTGAGAGCTTAAAAACCAAGCACTCAAAAAACAAAAAAGAGCTTGTCTTGATCAGCATGTGCGGCCTCGGCATTCCATGCCAATATCGCGCGTGCTCATTTTCAAGGAAGAGCTTCATTGCTAAGCTGAAGGAGAAATACACTCTCTGTCCGCTTTGCCCCGAACAGCTCGGAGGAATGCCTACGCCACGGGTGGCTTGCCGTTTGGAAAGAGGCCGAATCATCGGCAAAGACGGCAAGGATTACACTCAGCCATACAAATCGGGAGCGTCCATCGTTCTCGACTTCGCCAAAATGGCTGGCATAAAGAGGGCCTATTTGAAAAAAGGATCTCCTTCCTGCGGAGTTGGCGGAATCACGAGAAAAATGCTTGAGGAGGCGGGTATAACAGTCCATCTCCTGTAAACAAAGCAATCAAAAGAGCGTTTGGCGACGCTCTTCTTTTTTTACTTCGGCCAATTACCTGCAATCAAATCTTTTTCAGTCATTACTTTGATACCATTTTTTCTTAATAGAGCGGCCGTAATGCCATCGCCTTCAATAATTTTTCTAGAAAAAGTTCCGTCGTAGATTGTGCCAACTCCGCATGACGGACTTTTGGCTTTTAGTATTGCCAAATCAACATTGTTTTCTTTTGCAAGCTTCAAAACTTTTTCAGCGCCGATTAAAAATTCCTTTGTCACACCTTTCCCGTTAACAGTTTTTACTTTATTGCCGATAATTTCGGCCCCGTCGCGGGGAATAGGCAATCCTCCTAAAACTTCCGGGCATACAGCGATGAAATCACCTTTGCTTTTGAGGAATTCTAAAAGTTCTTTTGTAAAATCGCTTTCGCCGTTATATTGGCAATTGACGCCCAGAAGGCATGCAGAAACTAAAATCATATTTTTTAGATTATATTTTATATTATCTTTTTGACAGAATAAATCAATAATAAATCCAGTTCAAATCCTCACGCCCGTATCACGGCAACGGGATTTGAACTGATATTTAGGAGGGATGGCGCAGAGGCTAGTTCCGAGTGATGCTGACAGTTCAAATACCTTCGCGGGCGCAAAATAAAGAGGTCAACGCCGTTGACCCCTTTGGCAAAGGAGGAACGATATGTCCTAGCAACAGCAAACATGGGGCTTTTTTAATGCAAAAAAAAGAGCGGCGTGTCGGAACGGTAGCCGCTTTGGTTTGTTTCTCTATCGGCGGGTGAGATCGTCAGCTGGCGCGTAGTAGTTTTGTCTTGGATTGTTCTCAAAACAATAAGGAACCTGTCCTAATGGAACATTCTGCGGCCAGTCGCTTGTCACTCTTGCATTCTGTTTGTTTACAATAAGAGGATCTCCAGCTACAAAATCAAGTGCCCATGAGCCGCATAATTGGGTACTTCCACGATAGCGCTTAAGCGTATCCCAGTTTATACTCAATTCTTTAGCTGGCACGTATATGACTTTTTTTCGGACTCGCTTATTTGTTCCAGATGTGTAAGCATATACCACGGGTACGCAACCTTCGGGCACGCTTCCTCTTTTAGCTGAAACAACCTTTACTATATCGCAGGACGTCTCTTCAACTCTCTGCCAGACGCATATGTCACCAGCCCAAAAGTTTCTGGGCCAGAAGATTTGTTTATCCGTTTGTTTTCTCCGGCTCATGTTATATCCTCCCTTTTGGGTTAGTATAGACCCTCGTTTTCTTCCTTTTTTTTGGCGAACGCCGGTCTTTTTTGAACAAAAAAGTTACATCTCTGGGCTTGCTGTTTCCTATGCGGTTGAATATTGCTATTTTGAGATGGGAGCTTCGCCACATAAAATAAGCTTGGGTTTCTGTGCATCTCCACAGATTGCGTCTTTTTCCGTCAGCGCAAAGAACATCAAAAAGAGCCATTTCTTCAAAACGGTTGTCTGATTCTTGAAGAAATCTTGCAACAGCTTCGTTAGTTTGGCTGTCTTTTGGCCAAACAAACCAGTCGTGGTGCTTTTTTTTCACGGTTTTTCTCCTGCAGTAAATGAGATTTCAAGGTTCAGTGGTGATTATAAAGTATCATATTAAAGGCCAAAAAACAAGCTGTTTTTTGGCGCAAGAGGCTATTGTATTCAGCTTGAAAAAGAGGTATAATTATAGAATATTGAGCTTATAACCAATGCGAAAACACATAGTAATAGACGACCCAAAACAAAAGGAGCTAATCAAGCAATTAGAGGCAAGAGATGACGTTAAAGCTGAAAGAATAAAGCGCTTATTAAAACTCCCAGACCTCACAAAAAAGGATAATTCTCCTATTAAGATTTTAGTTGACCAAATACTTAAACTGCCAAGATTTAACGATTTTGATTTGATGGATTTTCCAAAAATTGTAACCGTTGAACAAAATTTTGATGTTTTAAACACACCGCCAGACCATCCAAGCAGGAGAGAGTCAGACACTTATTACTTAAACGATACTCATATTTTACGCACGCAGACAACTGCGATGTGGCCTTTCTATTTAAGAGATAAGGATGTTTTAAAAAAACTGGAAAAAGAAGGGGAGGTTGCTTTGCTTTCAACCGGAATTGTTTTTAGAAAAGACGAAATTGACAGGAAACATTTTCCCGCTTTCCATCAGATTGACGGTTTACTTATATGTAAAAAAGATAAAAAAATTATTACTTTAGATGATTTGAAGGAAGTTGAGGTTGAAATGACAAAAAGCATTTTTGGTGAAGGGGTTGAATACAGATTTTTGGTGGATTCGTTCCCATTTACCGACCCTTCGGTGCAAATTGAAATTATGTTTAACGGTGGCTGGCTGGAAATTGTAGGTTCGGGTTTGGTGCATGAACAAGTTTTAAAGAATTTTGGATTAGACCCTGAAATTTACAACGGCTGGGCCTTTGGCTTTGGCATCGAGCGTTTGGCGATGGTAAAATTTGAAATTCCGGATATCAGGGTTTTCTGGTCAAATGACCCTAGGATTACCAGCCAATTCAAAGATATAAACAGCAAGTTTATAGAAGTCAGCAAATACCCAGAAACATCAAGAGATATTTCTTTTATAATTGATAAAAATATTAGTTTGAATAATTATTATGAAATTGTGCGTGACTACGCGGAAAATTTAATTGAAGAAGTCAAACTGGTTGATGAGTATGAGGATGAGCAAAAATTTGGCAAAGATAAAAAATCATACACATTTCGCATTGTTTATCGTTCACACGAAAGAACTTTAACCAACGATGAAATAAATAAGATTCAGGAAGAAATTAGAGAAAAAACTAAGCAAGATTTAAACGTAATTATTAGGTAACGTAACAAGTCGTAACTAGAGCCATGAGCGAAACACCAAGAAGCGAAGAAATAGAAAAAGAGCCAGAAGTAGAAATAACTGAATATTCAGATAAATATAAAGATGCTGTTATGGAATTGGTTTTTGAAATAGCCGAAAACGAACTTGGTCATCATAGCGCGAGTGGTCGCCCCGATTTGCAGAAAATTAAAGAGGTGTATCAAAAGGATAGGGGAAACTTTTGGGTGGCTCTTAAAGCGGGCGAAATTGTGGGAACGATTGCTTTAAAAGATATGGGTGAAGGCAGGGGAGATTTATGGAGATTTTACGTTAAAGGGAACTTAAGAGAAAGAGGTATTGGGCATAAACTATTTTTTGCGTTAATGGATTTTGCCGAAAATAACGGTTATAAAGAAATATTCTTATCAACTCGAAAAGACCAGGGAGCAGCGAATAAGTTTTATTTGCGGCACGGGTTCGAACAAATAGAGGCATTGCCAGAAGATTTTCCTCACTCTCTGAACGATGATACTTTTTATAAATTAGATTTAGAATCAGAAAAATAATTTTTAAAAATTATGATTAAACTAAATATAAAACAAGTAAGTGAGGATAAACCAGAAAAGAAGCCGGCTAAAAAAGCTATGCCAAAATCAGTAGCAAAGAAAATAGAAAAGAAAAAAGTAGCAAATTTTGCGGTCGCAAAAAACGCTGTTAAAAAGCAAAAGCCAGTTCTACGGCCAAAAGTAGAAAAACCAGCAGAGCCCAAAAAAACTGAAACTGTTAAAGCAGAAAAAGAACCATCGCCAGTTCAGCCGGAACCGGCAGTTAAAAAAAGAAAAGAAGGGGAATATTCTGCAAAAGATATTTATGTTTTAAAGGGATTAGAACCAGTGCGCCAGAGGCCTGGAATGTATATTGGTTCTACTGGAATTGACGGGTTGCATCATTTGGTTTGGGAAGTGGTAGACAATGGGTTAGACGAAGCAATGGCTGGCTACGCAAAAAATATTGAAATTGTTTTACTGCCAAATAATAGGGTAAAAATTTCTGATGACGGCAGGGGAATACCAGTTGAAAAACATAAAGACAGCAAAAAATCTGCTTTAGAGACCGTTATGACAACCTTGCATGCTGGAGGAAAATTTGGCGGTGATGCTTATAAGGTTTCAGGAGGTTTGCACGGAGTGGGTGTGTCTGTTGTGTGCGCGCTTTCAACTTATATGCTGTCTGAGGTGCATAGGGACGGAGGAGTTTACCAGCAGGAATATTTTAGGGGCAAACCAAAAACCCAAGTCAACAAAGTCGGCTCTGCGAAGGATACAGGGACAATCCAGATATTTGAGGCAGATCCTGAAATTTTTAAAGAAATAAAATACGACCCCAAAAGGATTTTAAGGCATTTAAGACAGCAGGCATATTTAACAAAAGGAGTTAAAATCATATTTCGTGACGAAAGAGAAAAAGGGAAAGAAGACAGTTATGCATTTTATTTTGAAGGCGGAGTTGCCTCTTATGTTAAATATTTAACAGAGGGAAATACGCCAAGGCAGCAGTCAATTTTTTCTGTGGCTTCCACAAAAGAAGATATTTTTGTTGAGGCGGCTTTTCAATATACGCAAGAGATGGAGTCCGTGGAAGAATCGTTTGCAAATAATATTTATACCCCCGAAGGAGGGACGCATGTTTCAGGATTTAGGAGCGCCTTAACAAGGTCTTTAAATGATTATGCAAGAAGACAGGGATTTTTAAAAGAAAAAGATGATAATTTTTCAGGAGACGATGTGAGAGAAGGTTTGACAGCTGTTATTTCTGTTAAAATAAAAACCCCGCAGTTTGAGGGCCAGACAAAAGCAAAATTAGGAAATCCTGAAGCAAAAAATGCAGTGGAAACAGCTGTTGCAGAAGGGCTTGCTGATTACTTAGAAAGAAATCCTTCAGATGCAAAATCAGTCATAGAAAATTGCTTGCTGGCGAATAAAGCCCGCTTGGCGGCAAAGGCAGCAAGGCAAACTGTTTTGAGAAAAGGGGCATTGGAGGGTTTGGCATTGCCCGGAAAATTGGCTGATTGTTTGTCTAGGAAAGCTGAAGAATCTGAATTATATATTGTGGAGGGAGATTCAGCTGGCGGAAGCAGCAAAATGGCAAGAGATAGAAAGTTTCAGGCAATTCTCCCTTTAAGGGGAAAAATTTTAAATGTTGAAAGGGCCCGCTTGGACAAAATGTTGGCGTCAAAAGAAATTAAAGCCTTGATAATTGCAATGGGGGCTGGAATTGGAGAAGATTTTAACTTAGAAAAAATAAGATACCATAAAATTGTAATTATGACAGATGCTGATGTTGATGGAGCTCACATTAGGACCTTACTTTTAACGTTTTTTTACAGGCATTTTAAGCAAGTAGTTGATGCAGGATATATCTATATAGCACAACCGCCGCTTTATAAAATTCAAGCAGGAAAAAGGGTTGAATATGCCTATACAGAGGAGCAAAAAGAAAAAGTATTGAAAGATATTGGCAAAACAGTTGGCGTGTCAATGCAGCGATATAAGGGTTTGGGAGAAATGAACCCGGGGCAGCTTTGGGAAACAACAATGAACCCGGAAAACAGAACCTTATTGCAGGTTTCAGTTGAAGAAGCCCATGAAGCAGACAAAACCTTTGATATATTAATGGGTGAACAGGTAGAGCCAAGAAAGAAGTTTATTCAAACGCATGCAAAGTCAGTAAAGAGTTTGGATGTATAATTCATGATTAGCAATAAAGCCCGCTCCGTTACGCGGAGCGGGCTTTATTTTTTTGTTTGTGCATGATATCTTTATCTTGCGTCAGGCTAGCATAAGGGAGGGCGATGCGCCCTTTCCGCGATTAGGTGCAGGTAGGACCGCGCACCTGGGTAACCCTAATTGTGGCTGCTAGCGGGCCCTGTTTTGGCAAAGCAATGTGCTGAACCAAAGCAGGGCTTTTTTCTTGCTTTGATTTTTTAAATTATTTTTGTATAATATGTTAATGAATGATTCTTCTATTTACATTACAATAGCCGTTGTTGCTTTGGGGCTTGTTGCATGGGTTTTAATTAAAAAGAAAAAGAGCAGGAGAAATCTTTCACCAATTGCCACCACAGCAATTTTACTTAATATTTCTGGAATCATAATTGGAGAGATGCAGATTCTCAACAGAACTTTTGGTTATGTGGTAATAAGCATGGGTTTGATTTTGTCTATTGTGGGAATTTTAAGCCAAAAAAGGAAAATTTGATTAATTTTGATTTTAAGTTATAATCCTAATATGTCGCAGTGGTATACTCCTAAAAAAATAACAGGTTTGTACGAGGGCTCTAAAAAAGAGCCGTTTAAATTGTCACGCTCAAAAATTGAGTTTTTTTTGGAGTGCCCAAAATGTTTTTATCTTGACCGGAAGCTGGGAATAATCCGTCCGCCAGGATTTCCTTTTAATTTGAATTCCGCAGTTGATAAATTGTTAAAGCAGGAGTTTGACATATACAGGGAAAAAGCATTGGCGCATCCTATAATAAAAAATTATAAAATTGATGCTGTCCCTGCAAAGCACGAAAAGATTGATGAGTGGCGTAACACGTTTAAGGGGATTAGATTTTTACACGAGCCCACAAATTTTCTTGTTTACGGAGGCATTGATGATTTATGGCAAAACTCAAAAGGGGAGTATATTGTTGTTGACTACAAGGCAACCTCAAAATTTGGGGATATAACAGAGCTTGATAAGGACTGGCATGACGGCTACAAAAGGCAGATGGAAATTTATCAATGGCTTTTTAGGCAAAACGGATTTCCAATTTCTAATACAGGTTATTTTGTATATTGCAATGGTAAAACATATAACAAAGTATTTAATGCCCGGCTAGAATTTGATGTTACTTTGATACCTTACGAGGGAGACGACCAATGGATTGAAAAAACAATTTTTGACATACACAAGTGCTTAAATTCTGACCAAATACCAGAGTCCGGCCCTGAATGTGATTACTGTACTTACGTTAAAACAGTCAACGAAGGATAGAGTTGACTTTTTTATTGTTAGTTGTAAGGTAAAGTAATAATATTAAATATAATATAAAATATAAAAAATATGAATCCATTTTTTGCATTTTTTACATCTCACCCATATTTTACGGGCTTTTTGTGGCTTGTTATAATTATTATTTTAGTGTCTGTAAAACAGATTAACCAATATGAAAAGGGCGTGAAATTTATGCTGGGAAAATATATCGCCATGATGGAGCCCGGCTGGAGGTTAATTTTTCCCGTTATACAGTCGTATAGAAAAATTGATTTAAGAGTAAAGGCAGTTGATGTTCCAAATCAAGAGGCAATCACAAAAGACAATATCTCTGTGAGCGTTAATGCTGTTATTTATTATAAAGTTAGCTCAGCAGAAAAAGCCGTGTTAGAGGTTGAAAACTTTTATTATGCGATTTCCCAATTGGCTCAAACAACAATGAGAAATGCAGTGGGTCAGGTTGACTTAGACGGTCTTTTGTCTCAAAGAGATAAAGTTTCAGAAAATATAAGAAAAATTATTGATGAAGCCACAGATCCGTGGGGAATTAAGGTTTTGAATGTAGAATTAAAAGACATAACTTTACCAGAAGAAATGAAAAGAGTTATTGGAAAACAAGCGGAAGCAGAAAGAGAAAAAAGAGCAATAATTATCAAAGCAGAAGGAGAGGTGATGGCTGCAAATAATATGGCAAAAGCAGCTGATGTATTGGGTGGTTCAAAAGGAGCTCTGCACTTGAGAACATTGCAGTCAATCAATGATATAAGTTCTGACCAGTCAAACACAATTGTGTTTGCAATTCCTCTGGAGGTCTTAAGGGCATTTGAGTCATTTGGAAAAGATAAGCCCGTCTCCGGCGAAGCAAAGCCAGAAGCTAAGGCAATCCCGATGAATCCTCCACAAACTCCGCCTCAATAAAATAGGCAATTTTAAGAAAATTCTCAACACGCCAGGCGGGTGGCGTGTTCAAAAAAAAGAATGAAACTCTCGCAAAAACCCCTTTCGAGGGGTTTTTGCCTGCAATTCCGCGTCAAAACATTTTTCTTGCAAATACCCCCAAAAAGTGGTTTAATTAGGTTAATCTTAAGTATGGCAAACATTAATCTTACTAAAGCAAAAAATGCGAAAAATGACGAGTTTTACACCCAGTATCCTGATATCCAAAAAGAAATTCAAGCATATCTTGATTTTGATGCCAATGTGTTTAATGGCAAAGTAGTGTACTGCAACTGCGATGACCCGTATGAAAGCAATTTTTTTCGTTACTTTGTGCTGAATTTTGATAAGCTTGGATTAAAACAACTTATCACCACCAGTTACAAGCCCTCGCCTGTTGCTAACACGCAACTGGAACTGTTTGGTAATGTCAAGGTCTTAAAAAAAACAAAAGGCCGTCCCAAAGTAACCGCCAATAAATTTATTATTAATAAGGTTGGCGACATAGATGGAGATGGTGATTTTGATTTACAAGACATTGCCCTACAATTAAAAGCCAATAAAAACAACGAATGGGAACCATTAAAAGAAGATGGCGATTTCAAAAGCCCTGAGTGCATAGAATTGTTAAAGCAATCCGACATTGTGGTAACAAACCCGCCTTTTAGCCTGTTTCGTCAATATGTAAAACAGCTTGTTGAGTATAAAAAAAAGTTCCTAATAATCGGTAGTATGAATGCAATTACTTATAAAGAAATTTTTCCTTTATTAAAAGAAAATAAAATTTGGTTAGGCAATAATTACAAAGTTAATGCTGGCGCAATGTTTTTTGAGATACCAGAGAAAATCGCCAATTTAGAACAAGTTCGGGAAATAAAAACAAACGAAGTTGGTAAAAAAGTTTATATTACAAGAGTACAGGGTATTCGTTGGTTTACAAATCTTGATCATGGTCGCCGCCACCAACCACTGAAATTAATGCCAGAAAAAGAAGTTATAAAATTTACAACAAAAAAACCTTTTGAGAAATATGATAATTATGACGCAATTGAAGTGTCATTGGTAAAAAATATTCCGAGCAATTATAAAGGCGTAATGGGTGTACCGGTTAGTTTTTTAGATAGTTACAATCCTAATCAATTTGAAATTTTAGGGTCAAATCGAGGCGTTGACCAAGATCCAAATAAAATTTATGGCAGGGGTTCTTACTTAAACGGAAAAGAAGTTTTTAAACGAATTTTTGTTAGACATAAGAAAGTTCGGAAATAAATAAAATGAAAAATAGAAATTATTTTAAGATACTTCGTTTTGCATATAATAAAGGAAGTAAAAAATTTACCAGAAAAGATTTACAGGATGTTCTAAACTTGAGTTCAGAGGAACTCGAAAGGCAGTTGCTATTTTTTAAACCAGCTAAAATCAGCGGTAGATTAATTGATAGTGATGTTGATGGCATGTCATTATTTTTAACTTCCAAAGGAATGATTGAGGCACAGAAACATTTTAATAAAAAGTGGTGGGAAAAAACTTGGGTACAGTTGATTACGCTGTTGGGTGCAATATCGGGAATTATTGGTTTAATATTATATTTTTATAAAAAATGAAAAAGTTAAAAGCCAATGATTGTAAAAATAGGTAAAAAAATTATTTCTTATTTGTTTATTGTAATAGCTGTTTTAGGAAACACTGGTTGGTTTTCTTTATTAAAAATGAAGGAAGTCAGAAAAGAAACTGTTGGTAATAACGCAGAAATTCTATCATTTGAAAAACCCACACCCCCTTTATTTTATAGAAACTACATTGACTCAAGAATTTTAAATGGACTTTCGCAATCTGGAGAGGCCTCTTTTCTTGTAAATACTGATTCGACAACCATAGCAGTTACAAGTTTTGAATATATTGCTGATCCGGCTTATATAACCATAAACGACATACAAGATATAAGTATTGACCTAGCTGAACCAAAAAGTTTTTTAGCAAGAAATTTAAATAAAGAATGGAAAGAAAATATCGATTTTTATTCTAATTCTTCTGCTTATCCAAAAAAAATTTAAAATAAAATAAAAAAATAATATGAGAACAACTTTGAAAACTAACATTACGGTTCCATCCTCGCCGGCAAAAGCAGGAAAGATATTTGCGACGGGGAAAAATTAAAATAGAAAAATGAAAAAGAAGAATTTAAAAAAGATGACGATTTTTGAGGGTAGCCACATCCGTCGACACTGGGACGAAAAAAAAGAACTATGGTATTTTTCGGTAGTGGATGTTGTGCGAGCGTTGGTAAAACAGCCAGATTATCAAAAAGCTAGAAATTATTGGAATAAGCTTGCGGAACGTCTTAGAAAAGAAGGAAGCGAGTCGGTGACAAAATGTCAGCGACTGAAATTAGAAGCCGCAGACGGTAAATATTACCTAACTGACGCAGCAGATACAGAAACCTTGCTTCGCCTTATTCAGTCAATTCCTTCGCCCAACGCCGAGCCATTCAAGCTTTGGCTGGCGCGCGTGGGTTACGAAAGATTAGAGGAAACCGCTGACCCGGAATTGGCAATTAACCGCGCATTAAAAACTTATTTGCAAAAAGGTTACAGCCGAGAGTGGATAAACCAAAGGTTAAAAAGCATTGAAATCCGCAAAGCCCTAACTGACGAATGGGAAACGAGAGGAGTTAGAGAGGGTTTAGAGTTTGCTATTTTAACTGATGAAATTACCAAAGCGTGGACAGGATTAACAACAAGAGATTATAAAAAGTTAAAGGACTTGAAAAAAGAAAATTTGCGTGACAATATGACCAATTTGGAATTGGTGTTAAATATGCTGGCTGAAACCGCAACAACTGAAATTTCGCAGAAGCGTGAACCAAAAGATTTTAATGAAAATAAAAAAGTTGCCAAAGAAGGTGGTGGCGTAGCAGGAAGCGCTAGAAAAGATATTGAAAAAAGAACTAGTCGCAAAGTTATTACTGATAAAAATGCTAAATATTTTAAAAAATTAAAAGACAAAAATTAAAAAATAAATAATATGAAAACAATTTTAAAAATTAACATTACAGTCAAGGATATTTGCGAAGGGTTTGTGTATAACGAGCTTGAAGGCAAGGGGCTGTTTGGTTTGTCGGGCAAATTGACCATTCAACCAGAATATCAAAGAAACTATATCTATGCCTCTGACGGCGGAAAAAAGGAAATGGCTGTGATAGAATCAATTCTTAACGGTTATCCTATTGGTTTAATTTATTTTGTAAAAGTAAGTGATAATAAATTTGAAGTTTTAGATGGGCAACAGCGTATTACCAGTTTAGGGAGATTTTTGACCGATAAATTCGCCATTAAAGATGAGAACGGTAATCCGCAGAATTTCAGCGGAATGGCAAAAGACAAAAAAGCCAAAATTTTGGAAACAAAATTAACTATTTACGAATGCGAAGGAAAAGAAAGCGAAATAAAAGAATGGTTTAAAACAATCAATATTGCGGGAGTGCCTTTGAATGAGCAAGAATTATTGAATGCAGTTTACTCTGGGCCTTTTGTGACAGCAGGCAAGGAAGAATTTTCAAACAGCCAAAATGCAAATATCCAAAAATGGTCAGCTTACATAAAAGGCAGCGCAAATAGGCAGGCATTTTTAGAACGGGCTTTGGATTGGGTGAGCAAGGGCGAGATAGGTGACTATATGAGCCGTCATCGTTATGAAAAAAACATTAATGAACTGAAAAAATATTTTAACACCGTGATTGATTGGGTGTCTGGTGTGTTTAGTGATGTGGAAAGCGAAATGTGCGGACTGGGCTGGGGACGACTTTATGAGGAATATCACAAAAAAGCGTATAACCCCGCCAAAGTTTCTGCCGAAGTTCATAAACTTTACGCTGATTCATATGTCAAAAACCGCAAAGGAGTTTTTGAATATATTCTTGGCGGTTCTAAAGACACAAAATTGCTGTATGTTCGCGTGTTTGACGAAGCAATTAAAAAATCGGTTTATGCAAATCAAACCGCCAAAGCCAAGAAAAAAGGTAAATCAAATTGTCCGCTGTGTGCTATTGGACACGATGCCAACAAAAGTAAAAACTGGAGTTTAAATGAAATGGATGCCGACCATGTAGCAGCATGGAGCAAGGGTGGCAAAAGCGATATTAAAAATTGTCAGATGTTGTGTAAAACACACAACCGGGCAAAAGGAAATAAATAAAAATTAAATAAAAAAGCGTAGGTTAATGAGTGTTAACTTGCAAATTTATGGGGAAAAGTTATAAGAATACAATATTGCCGGAAATAAAGCTTAAATATTTTAAACGGCCGAGCGATGTGAATTCTCCTGATTATCCGAGAACAAATTATACTTGCTATAAGTGCCGTATGAAAAATATCCCATTTGTGGGAGGTATTAGGGATGGTTACAGCGTAAATCCGAAATATCTTTGCGAAGATTGCGCCATTGATGAATATATGGTTGATTTTGGTTTTGAAACTCGAGAAGCGGCTGCGTCATGGAGGAGAAGGATTTTTGACGTTGGTTATCTCTTAAACGAGCTTATTCTTGAACGTTATGCCAAAGATAATAATAAAAACGTGGATGACCTATCAGACAAAGAGTGGAGAAATGCTCTTGCTGTCGGCAATAATTTTTACAATACAGTTTCTAAAACAAAAAAAGAACGGCTTGAAGCAATTCCAAAGCAGGAAGAACTGGAAAAACATTTGCAAAAACTCTGCAAAAAAGTAAAATTTTAAGCTAAATTAAAAAGCGCAGGTTAACATAAGGTTAACCTGAATTATCGTATAACGGACTAATTTAGTCGGTTATGGAGGTAAAATTTTGAAAATAAAATTAAATAGAAAATTATGAGTGAAACAATTGTATTTATTTTTGGGGTAGGGGCGGGAGTGTTAGCGGTTTTTGCGTATTTTGTGTGGCGGGAGTCGGGGAAGCGCGGGACGACCGTCAAAGAAGAGCTTACGGGAATATGCGAGGTTGCAATGGAGACAGCTTCGCTGAAGGAGGCGAGAAAACAAAAGATAATGGGGCTATTTGAGGATAAAAACCCTTCGGCTGGATCAGGTCAAGTGGAACTTTCTAACTCTGAAATCCGCAAGGAATTGGGGGTGTCCAGTAGAACAGCGGTGCGCTATTTGGACGAGCTGGAGGAAGAAGGCAAGATAGAGCAAGTGGGCAAAACCGGTAGCGCTGTCACTTATCGCCTAAAATAACATTCTGATATTCTCGAGAATATCAGAATGTTGTGAAGATGCGAACACGCCAGGCGGGTGGCGTGTTGCGGGTATTGACTTATTAGTTTGGCGGGAGTATTATAGAATCAGAAACAAAAAATATACCGCCTTGGGCGGTTTTTAAAACCAATGGACATAACTCAAAAAATCAAAATATTTTTTAAGGAAGTTTGGGTTGAAATGAGAAGAGTAAGCTGGCTATCAAGAAAAGATGTTTTGAGATACACTTTAATTGTGTTGGCAGCCACTGTTGCTGTAGCTGCGTTTTTAGGTGGACTTGACTATGTTTTTTCTGAAATAATACGCATATTTTTGTTAAGCATTTAATAAAAGTTTTATGGCAAAGCAACAAATAGAACAAGATCGTAATTGGTATGTGATACACACTTATTCAGGATATGAAGATGCGGTGGCTAAAAACCTTAAGCAAAGGATTGAGAGTTTGGGCATGGAAGACAAAATTTTTAACGTTATTGTCCCAAAAGAAAAAAAGATAAAAATTAAAAACGGCAAAAGAAAAACAGTAGAAGAAAAGATTTATCCAGGTTATGTGCTTGTTGAAATGATAGTTACAGATGCTTCTTGGTATGTGGTAAGAAACACCCCAAGAGTTACAGGATTTTTAGGGGCGGGCACTACGCCGATCCCGGTTTCTAAAAAGGATATGGACGATTTGAAAAAAAGAATGGAAGTGGCAGAGCCTGAATTTACAATTGACTTTGAGGTTGGAGCTAATGTTAAGATTACAGACGGACCATTTAAGGGTTTTGAAGGAAAGGTATCAGAAATTGATAAAGAAAAAGGCAAAATTAAAGTTTTAGTTAATATGTTTGGCAGAGACACGCCTGTCGAACTGGATTCATTACAGATTAAGAAGGTTGGATAAATTTTCGCTCGCCAAACCGAATTTTTTCTGCGGGGAGAGCCTCTCTACGGGGCACCCTCTCCTCGAAAAAATTGGTTTGACTCGCTTCAAAAATTTCATGGCAAAAGAAATAAAAGCAGTTGTAAAAGTTAACATACCGGCTGGCAAAGCAACGTCAGCGCCTCCAATTGGACCTGCGTTGGCGCAGCATGGTTTGAATATTGCTGAATTCTGCCAAAAGTTTAATGCAGCTACCCAGCAAATGGCTGGCTTTAAAATCCCAGCAGAAGTGACTATTTATAAAGACAGGTCTTATAACTTTAAATTAAAAACTCCTTTGGCTTCAGAACTATTAAAAAAGGCAGCTGGAGTTGAAAAGGGATCCGGGAATCCAAACAAAAAGAAAGTCGGGAAAATCACGAAAGCCCAATTAAAAGAAATTGCTGAAAAAAAATTGCCGGACTTAAACACAACAGACATTGAGCAGGCAATGAAAGTCATTGGCGGAACTGCAAGAAATATGGGGATAGAAGTTAAGGATTAAAACACAACAAGTTTAGAAAAAATCAACCCTGAAACGGGGTTGATTTTTATTGTGCTAAAGTGATAGAATGATTAAACTTATATAATTAATAAAGCATTAATTTTATGGAAGAAGCAAAAGAAAAATATAAACGTCCATCTTGGGATGAATATTTTTTATCATTACTGGAACCTTTGGGAAGGCGAGGCACTTGTGATAGGGGTCGTAGTGGTTGCGTAATTGTAAGCCCGGGCCATACAATTATTGCAACTGGATACGTGGGCTCTCCTCCAGGGCAACCGCACTGTGACGAAGTGGGGCATTTAATGAGAACTGTTATTGATGAAAACGGAAATCAATCCCAGCATTGCGTAAGAACCTTGCATGCAGAAGAAAATGCGATTTTACAGTGCGCTAAAGATGGAATAAAACTTGAAGGAGCAACAATTTATGCAAAAATGGTTCCGTGTTGGAATTGCGCTATGAGAATTTTACGTGTTGGCATTAAAAGAGTGGTTGCCCAAAAAAAATATCATGCAGATGCTTTATCAAGGCAATTGTTTAAAGAGGCTGGTGTGGAATTAGTTGTTATTGACGATACAGTAGAACAATATGATAACCAATAAAGACAATGAGCAAATTTTGGTTGTGAAATCAGATGTTATTTTTGAAGATGGCAAATGGCAAGGACTAAAAACCGACAATCTGGATTATTATGTTGATTTGATAAAGAATAACTGTGAGTTTAAGAAAAGGGGAGATGTTGAAGAAGATACTTTATACCAGCAGATAATTCCCTATATAGTGTTTAACCACAAAGATAAATATTTTATTTACAAATATTTGCCAAAAGCAGGCGAGTCAAGATTGATTGATACTTATCAATTAGGTGTGGGCGGTCACATAAATCCGGGAGACGGAGAGAATGGAGATGTTTTGGAGTCAGGTATGATGAGAGAGTGGTCAGAGGAGGTAAATTACAAAGGAAATTTTTTAAATAAAAAATTAGTTGGTATTTTGAACGACGACACAAATCCAGTTGAGCAAGTGCACTTAGGATTAGTTTATAATTTTACAGGGGACAGTTCGGACATCCAAATAAAAGAGACAGATAAAATGGAAGGCAGGTTGGTTGGCTTAAAAGATATTGCAGAATATATAAAAAATAATCAAGGCATTTGGGTAAAAATAGTTTACAGAGATTTTTTGTCTAAAATTAAAGAAAATTAAAATGAAAAAAGTTATTATTGGCCTAACAGGTGAAATGGGATCTGGAAAAGACACCTTTTGCAATTATGTAAAGGAAAACTATAAAAATGTTTTTGTGTTAAGATTTTCTGAAGTGTTGACAGATGTTTTGAAAATTTTTTTTGATGAAATAAAAAGAGAAGACCAGTCATGGCTGGGATCTTCATTAAAAGATAGGTTTGGGAGCGATATTTTAGTTAGGGCGCTTATTAAAAAAGCAAATAGCATTAAAGAAGGCATAGTTATCTTGAACGGCGTCAGGTCAAAGGGCGAGGAAAAAATAATAAGAGAAAACGGCGGTAGAATCATATATGTAACAGCTGACCCGAAATTAAGATGGGAAAGGGTTTGCATAAGGAAAGAAAAAGCAGATGATGATATTTCTTATGAGAAATTTTTAGAAATGCACAAGCTGTCCACAGAAGTGCCTGTTCCTAAAATTGGCAAAGAAGCCGATTTTAAATTGCAAAACAACGGTTCAAAAGCGGAATTTTACAAAGAAATTAAAAAAACAATAGATTTATTGCAATGATAAAAAATAATTGTCCGGGGAAATTTATTGTGATTGAGGGGCTGGATGGATCTGGCAAATCGGCACAGGTTGATTTGGTAATTAAATTGTTGGAAAAAAGCGAGAAAGAGGTTGTTATAACAAAAGAGCCAACAGTTGAATCTGAAGCTGGCAGAAAAATAAAACAGGCGCTAAAAAAGGAAATTGTTGTAGAGCCGCTAGAATTGCAAAAACTGTATATCCAAGACAGAAAGGAACATTTAGAAAATAAAGTATTGCCTGCTTTGGAACAGGGCAAGTTTGTGGTTTCAAGCCGGTACGCGTTTTCAACGTTTGCTTATGGGTTTTCCGATGGTCTAGACATTGATTTGTTGGTAAAAATGAATGAAAATTTTTTACTGCCGGATTTAACCTTGGTAATTGACGTGTCTCCGGAGTCTTGTATGGAAAGGATTGAGGAGAGGGGTGAGTCAAAAGAACTGTTTGAAAAATTGGAAAAACTAAAAAAAGTTAATGAGATTTATAAAAAAATTCCGGAAATGTTTGATAACGTCATTGTGGTTGATGGTTCAAGGACAATCCCCGAAGTTTTTGAGAATATTAAAAAAGAGATAAGTAAATTATTATAAAATGAAGCAGTACTTGGATTTATTAAAAAAAATAACAGACGAAGGCATAGACAGGTCAGACAGGACTGGGGTAGGGTCAAGGGCTATTTTTGGGCAAACAATGCGTTTTGACATGAAAGATGGCTTTCCTGCTGTTACCACAAAAAAATTAGCTTTTGAAACAATGAAAGCTGAGCTGTTGTGGTTTCTGTCAGGAAGTTCTGATAATAAAAAATTAAATGAAATGGGCTGCCATATTTGGGATGGAAACGCAAACGCTGATTATTGGAAGCCAAAAGCTAAGTTTGAAGGGGATTTGGGCAGGGTTTACGGGGTGCAGTGGAGAAGTTGGAAATCACCATACACCGATACGCCAATTGACCAATTTATGGACGCTATTAATGAGCTGAAAAAAAATCCCAAAAATAGGAGAATTATAATTTCTGCATGGAACCCAGCTGAACTAGATATGATGGCTTTGCCTCCTTGTCACTTGCTGTTTCATTTTTTTTCTGTAAATGGAAAATTGTCTTTGTTGATGTATCAACGTTCCTGTGATACATTCTTGGGTGTGCCTTTCAATATTGCTTCTTATTCTTTACTTTTGCATATGGTTTGCCACGAGGTGGGATTGGAGCCATGGGAATTTGTGCATATTTTGGGCGATACCCATATTTATCTTAATCATTTTGATCAGGTAAAAGAACAATTATCCCGCGAACCATATCCATTGCCTAAATTATGGTTGAATCCAGATATAAAAAGGATACTGGATTTTAAAATGGAAGATATAAAATTAATTGATTATAAATATCACCCTACAATTAAAGCGCCAATGGCCGTATAATAAACCATATGACACTCTCAATGATAGTTGCTGTGGCAGAGAATAGGGTAATAGGAAACAAAAATGCTATTCCTTGGCATTTACCAGCTGATTTTAAATATTTTAAGGAGACCACTCTTGGCAAGACAATTGTAATGGGTTTGAATACATTTAAATCAATTGGAGACAAACCTCTGCCTGGCAGGAAGCACATTATTTTAAACAATGATTTTAATTATGTTCCTCCTGAAGATTGCCAAGTTGCCCATTCAATTGATGAGGTGTTAGAAATGATAAAAGAGGAGCCAGAGGCCTTTATTTGCGGAGGGGCTTCTGTATACAAACAATTTTTGCCTATGGCCCAAAAGTTATACATAACTGAAGTCCACGCTAATCCAGAAGGAGATACCTATTTTCCAGAAATTGATATGAATGAATGGAAAGAAACATGGAGAGAAGAGCACAAATCAGATCCCAAGAACAAGTACGACTATTCATTTGTAATCTTAGAGAAAAATGAGTTATAAACCAACAATAGGGTTAGAAATACACGCTGAGTTAAAAACAAACTCAAAAATGTTTTGTTCGTGTAAAAATGATCCAGATGAAAAACGGCCTAATTTTAATATCTGTGAAATTTGCACAGCCCAGCCAGGAACTTTGCCTGTTGCTAATGAAGAAGCAATAAAAAAAGTTATTAAAACGGGTCTTGCCTTAAATTGTAAAATTGCAGAACACTCAAAATTTGACAGGAAAAATTATTTTTACCCGGATTTGCCAAAGGGTTATCAGATTTCCCAGTACGATATGCCGTTATGTAAAAAAGGATACTTAGAGATTGATGGACATAAAATTGGGATAACAAGAATTCATTTAGAAGAAGATACGGGTAGCTTATTGCACCCAGAGAACACCGATTACTCTTTGGTTAATTTGAATAGGGCAGGGGTTCCTTTGATGGAGCTGGTAACTGAGCCCGATATAACTTCAGGCAGGGAGGCAAGGTTATTTGCTGAAGAACTGCAAAGGATTTTAAGGTATTTAGGAGTCAGTTCAGCTGACATGGAAAAAGGGCAGATGCGCGTGGAGGTAAATATTTCAATAAGCAAGGGAAAAACACTTGGCACTAAAGTAGAAATAAAAAATCTTAATTCATTTCGTGT
>CAYNHB010000013.1:17316-24206 GCA_964397155.1 uncultured Candidatus Saccharibacteria bacterium | reverse complement strand
CCTTGGCAGTTGAACCTTCTCTTCCAATGATTTGACCCATGTCTTCTGGGTTTACTTTCAATGAAAGCAAAACTCCCATTTCGTCAACTTTTCTTTCAACTTTGACGTCTTTTGGGTTGTCAACTAATTCCTTGACAATGTACTCAAGAAAATCCTTGTCATTATCTGCTGCCATTTTTCTTTTTTTCAATTTAATCATAATTCTTACGACCTTTAGGTTTATTTATATTATACTCGTTTAAAAAAAGATGTCAACTCTATGCAAAAAAAAATCGGGAAGACATTATGCCCCTTCCCCATGGGCCTTGAGAGAATCAATGGTTTATGTACCGACCGTCCTTCCAGATAAACCTATCCGGAAGCGTCTTGCATTGCGCATTTACGCACACAATGCCAGCCGCTGGATCATAGGTTTCCTGAAAAAGAACGTAACTGTCAACCAGATCTCCGCCTAGCTTCCGGTAGGTACCGTCTGGCAAGTCGTCCATAATGATTGGCTTGCCGACGCTTGCCTTGGCCTGCTCGATTTGCTGCTGGAGATTGGTAATGACATCACAATCTCTTTCATGTAAGAAAAGCGCCGAGGTAAACAACGCCACAGCCACTAGAAGAAAAGCGAAACATGCTACCACACAACAACCGGCTCGTTCATCAGCGTTTTCCCTCTCTAATGTCATGGTCTTTCTCCATACCGGCGATTTCGGCTCGCCTTGCTACCGCCCGCCTCTGGGGCGAGACTAAAACGTAGTTTTTACCCTATAATTTATTATAGCATATTTTTATAAACTCTGTCAACAGCAAACGGCTCAGCACTAAAAGTGCTGAGCCGTTCAGACGTGATATAAAAATTGCTTAAATTATTGTTTTGGTTCTTCGGGTTTTGCTTCTTCTTTCTTTTCTTCTATATCGCCAGAACCCTCGGCGACAGCGGGCTCAGCTGTTTTCTGCTCTTCAGCTGGTTTTTCGGGTTCTGCTGGTTTCGAGTCCGCAGACTCGCCCGTCTCATTGCCCGAAGGGGTTTGGGCGGGTTCGGCGGTAGCAGCAGAGGCGGCTGTTTTAGCGATTTCTGCTTTTTTCTTGGTGCTTAGTTTTGAAACATGGACTTTTTTGTCTTCTATTATTTTTTCTGAAACCAATAAATTATGCACTGTTTCAGAAGGTTTTGCCCCTTTTGAAATCCAATACAAAATTCTCTCTTTGTTTAAAGAAACTTTTTTTGTTAAAGGGTTTTTGTATCCCAAATCTTCAACTACTCTTCCGCTTTTTGGAGGATTTTTTTTATCAGTTACAACCAACCTGAAAAACGGCTGGTTCTTTTTTCCTTTTCTTATTAATCGAATTACTAACATTTTTTTATTTTTTATTCCAATTTTTAATTTCTAATGCGTTTTTTGCCGCATCCTCTTCCGCCTCCTGTTTTGAGGTGCCCTCTCCTTTTGCCACTATGTCATCAGCTAAGAATACTCCCACTGTAAAATGTTTTTCGTGGTCAGGTCCTGATTCTTTCAAAACCTTATAATTTGGCGTTATAGAAACCCTTTCCTGCGATTCTTCCTGAAAAAGCGACTTTGCATCCTTATAGGATCCTTCTTTTATTATTGCTGAGAGCTTGGGCAACAGGCACTTTTTTATAAACTTGTCTGCCGGCTCATACCCAGAATCAAGATACAACGCCCCAAGCACGGCCTCAAAGGTGTTTGCTAAAATATATGCTCGGGCTTTCCCTCCTTCTTTTGCCTCTCCCTTCGAAAGCAAAAGGAAATCATTAAACCCCAATTCTTCGGCAACACTTGCAAGCATTTTTGCGTTTACCAAAGCGGCTCTCCAGTTTGTTAATTCGCCTTCAGGTTTTTTGGGATATTTTTTGTAAAGCTCCTCAGTTACTATAAGTTCTATCACAGCATCTCCTAAAAATTCTAATCGCTCATTGTGCTCCAAATCAGTTTCAGGACTTTCATTAAGATAAGACCTGTGGGTAAAGGCCTGCGCCAAAAGATCTTTGTTTTTGAAGTTCAACCCCAGTTTTTTTTCTAAAAATCCGAAATCCATTTTACTGTTGTTCACTTAATTGTTTATATACTGTGCCCAATACCCCGTTAACAAATTTTCCCGAGGTTTTGCCAGAAAACGTTTTTGCAAGCTCAATTGCTTCGTTTATGGCAACTTTTGGAGGCACATCTTCTTTGTTTGCGTGTAAAAGTTCGTATAAACCGATTCTCAAAACATTTCTATCAATTATTGATATCTGGGCTATCGGCCACTCAGGAGCTGCTTTTTCAATGATTTTATCTAAATTTTGGATGTGTTTTATAACGCCGTCAATCAGCTGCCAAATAAAATCTAATTCCTCAAGTCCGGGACCGAAATCCTTGATGTTTCTTTCAACAATTTTTTTCAAATCCCCTGTTTTGCCGTAAAAATCCCATTCGTATAAAGATTGTAAAACAATGCTCCTCGAAAGATGGCGTGAAGCCATGAATATATAATTTTTAAATTATAATTTACTTCTTAGAAAGCTCTTCCATGCTAAGTGGTTTTTGCGCTCCCGATTCTTTTTCCCGCCTTTGGCGAGGCTCGCTTCCGGCGGCTGTTTTTGCTATTTCTTTTTCTTTGGCTTTTCTTTCTTTTTTAGTGAGCTTTGCCATAACATTCAAAATTTCCACCCCCTTATAACAACCGCAGTTTTTGCAAACAATGTGCGGCAAAACCGGCTTTTTGCACTTTGGGCAAACACTCAAAGAAACCGGGTTGATGTATTTATGCATCCGGGTCTTGCCTACTTTCGATCTTGTGTGGCTATGCCTTGGAACTGCCATAATAAAATTATATTAAAACATTTTTCATTATAGCAGAAAAACCTTTTTTTTGCAATACTAATAGTGTATAATACCCAAATGACAAACAATAAAACAAAACTTTTATTTTATGCAATTTTAGTTTACGGCATACCCATATTGTTATGGTCTGCCGTGCCATTCACCAAGAATATCTGGGGGTCCTTTACCTCTGATTTTATTTTTAATTACCTTTTTTTTGGAACTATAAAATATTCCGTAATGGGTATAATTTTTGATATTTTTATCATTTACATAATTTATATCCTGCTGTCTAAACCTAAAAAAGACATAGAAAACAATAGAATTTATTTAATATTCTCAGGGCTAAAAAAAATTTTCAAATGGGTGTTCAAAGACAGACTAAAAAAAGAATTGTCTATAAGCAAACAAGAAAAAACTTCGTTGCTTTTTTATGCAGTAAAGTTGTATTTCATTCCCGTAATGCTTGGATTTTTAATAGATAATTCCGCTTCCCTGATCAACTTCTTTGGCACAACTCAAAGTTTTTATAAAAAAGGATCTGTTCTAAACATTAAAAAAACCCTGATTTTACTAGTGTTTCCCTTTGTTTTTTATTCAATATTAGTTATAGATACTGTAATATTTGCTTTTGGGTACTTGTTTGAGTCAAGGGCGCTAAAAAGCATTGTAAAATCAGTGGAGCCAACTGCTTTAGGATGGATCAGCGCCATCGCCTGCTACCCGCCTCTGAACAACTTAACCTCCGACATTCTTGGCTGGTATTCATCTGATTTTTCAAATTTCGGGAACATAAATATAAATTTGATTACAGGAGCTGTATCAATTTTCTTTTTTGTTATTTATGTTTGGGCATCAATTGCTTTAGGCCCTAAGGCCTCAAACCTCACAAACCGAGGAATTGTCACAAAAGGCCCGTATAAATACATAAGGCACCCAGCTTACACGGCAAAGAACTTAAGCTGGTGGCTTATGGGAATTCCCTTTATAATGGCAAGCGGGTTTATAGCTGTTTTTAGCTTGAGCATGTGGACCTTGATTTACTTTATAAGAGCTCTCACAGAAGAAAGGCATTTGCTTCAAGACCCTGATTATGTTGAGTATTCAAAAAAAGTAAAATATATGTTTATACCAGGATTGTTTTAGCCATTTAAAACGGGGTTATTTCCTTCCATGAAGGGCCTGCTCCTCCGCTATATATTCCCACTGGTATGCTTCTGATATAAGAACAGCACGCTATGTCATCACAAATAGTCAAGCTAGCAGCATAATTTTTTATCTCGTCATAAACGTGCGTTACTCTTATTTCTTCTGACGGATCCGGAATTGTATGGTCTAGCGGACTACCGTCACCAAAATTCCATGTATAACAATTTCCTCCAGTGCACTCTTCAAGCTCCCTGCAAGACACCATTCCCTCTTCACTATAACAAACAGACCCTGTGTCATTGAAAACCACATTATCTCCGGGCTGAGGATTCTTGCCAGATGCCTCTGGGAAAGAATATGTAAAGTAAGGACTTGGAGCTGGATGCGAATATTCAAAGTTATAATTTGTTGCAAAAGAAGGAATCCTTGTACCTTTGCCCTCGGGACCATTGTAATAAATCCACCCAGAATCAACCTCCCACTTGTTAGCTACGCGCACGCGCCAGTAGTAATCTGTTCCGTAGTTTATATAATTTCCGCATCCTGCAGGAGGGTCCTGCTGAGTGCAGGAAACAGTAGAAATTGTTTTTACAAGCACAAGCTGTTGTTGGCTTTGCCCAGAAAAAATGCTTGAATTTGCGATCCTAACTAGTTTATCAACTTCAGGAGAAGAAAAATCACTATTGTCATCAATTTGCAATTCAAACTCATTTTCAGGATAGTTTCCTAGATCATAATAAACCCATTCAAAAATTGCCATTCCAACTCCTTGAATTCCAACGCAATAGTTTCCCGCACTCGCGCGCAAATCATCCGCCCACGGCACAGTTGCATCAGTGCAATGACTGTCTTCAGAACATTTATCTACATCTATTCCAGCAACTGTTTCACACTTTATGCTGACGCATGCTTTATGCGATCCGCCCATGCAATCAACATCTCCCTGGGTTCCTACTGTGCAATAATAGCCATCTCCTCCCACCTCGCAAGTAGCATACGGAGTCCCCTGGTTAACACATCTTCCCAAACAATCTTTAGGAGATTGACACTGGTTAATTCCAGAACCAGGCACTATGTTGCATGTAAAATTAGAACATTCTGTGTGTTTTCTACAATCTTTATCAGCGCCACATTCATCAATTCCATAACCTGGGACCACTACGCATTTTTTGTCTTCGCTGCATAGATTATGATAGTTGTACATGCATTCATATGAACTCTGACAAGTGTCAATTCCAGCGCCTGAGACCTCAACACATTTTTTATCAATAGTGCATTCTGTATGCTTGTTGTTGCCTTCGCAATCTTCTGAATTATAGCAAGAACTTATTCCAACACCGGCCATAACCTCGCATTCCTTTTTATTGTTGCACTCGTTATGTGTTTTACAATCAGAATCAACCTCGCATTCATAAAATCCAACTCCCTCGACAACCATGCACTGCTTATTTTTGTTGCATATACTGTGATAACCAAACATGCATTCAAACGAACTCTCGCATTCATTGTATCCTCCTGCGTCTATTGTAACACACTGCCTTTGAGTATTGCATTGCGTTCGCTGAGCACTTTCACAATCAGTTGAAGAGGAACACCAATCAACTCCAGGACCCTCAACAACTGCGCACTGCTGATATTCGTCGCATACATTGTAAAATTCGGTACAATCACTTGAATCTCCGCATAAATCTTCTCCGGGTTTTTGCACCGTAATACATTGTTTATCAATATTACATTCTGTGTGTTGATCATTTTTACAATCTTCCGAATTTGAACAGGAATCAACGCCTGCACCTAAAACAACCGCACACTGTTTATCTTCGTTACACGCATTATGGGAATTAAATTTACACTCTAATGAATCTTGACACTCATCTGCTCCCGGACCCTCAACTGAAACGCAGGTTTTACTGGCGTCACAGGCACTATGAAATAATTTTTCGCAATCATCACTGGATTGGCACTCATCTGCTCCCGGACCCTCAATTGAAACGCAGGTTTTACTGGCGTCACAGGCACTATGAAATAATTTTTCGCAATCATAATATGAACTGCAACTATTAGCCCCTGCTCCAGCCACTGAAATACACTGGTTTTGCGCATTGCATTCTGTGTGAAATAAATTCTGGCAGTCAACTGAACTTGAACATAAATCCGCCCCAGCTCCCTGCACAGTCACACACTGCTGGCTACTATTGCATGCATTATGAAATAAATTCTCACAGTCGTCAGAGCTTGAACATGTATTTGATCCTGCTCCAGCAACCGAAACGCATTGTTTGTTTAAATTACATTCTGTGTGCTGTTCGTTTTGGCAATCATCAGCGCTTGAGCAAGAATTTATGCCAGGACCTGAAACAGACACACACTGATTATTTTGGTTGCATGTGTTGTGGGAGAGAAAAACACAATCACTGCTTGCTTGGCAAGAATTTATGCCAGGGCCTTCAACTGTAACGCACTGATTTTCTATATTGCATTCTGTATGTTTTTCTTTTTTACAGTCATCGGCTGATTGGCAAGCATTTGCTCCTGGGCCCTCAACAGAAACACAACTTTTATTTCCGTCGCATTCATTATGGAATTCATTTGAACAGTCATCCGAACTAAAACATCCGTTAGGCCCTTCTCCAGAAACAACAATACAGTTAATTCCGCTACATTCTGCGTGCGATTCTCCTCCAGAACTAGAACTTGAACTAGAACCCGAAGAAGAGCCGGATGAACTTCCTGAGGAACTTCCTGAGGAACTTCCTGAGGACGAGCCACTGCTGCTTCCAGAACTAGAACCCGAAGAAGAGCCGGATGAACTTCCTGAGGAACTTCCTGAGGACGAGCCACTGCTGCTTCCAGATGAAGAGCCTGAACTTGAGCCACTGCTGCTTCCAGAACTAGAACCCGAAGAAGAGCCGGATGAACTTCCTG
>CAYNHB010000013.1:0-17216 GCA_964397155.1 uncultured Candidatus Saccharibacteria bacterium | reverse complement strand
AGCCGGATGAACTTCCTGAGGAACTTCCTGAGGACGAGCCACTGCTGCTTCCAGAACTAGAACCCGAAGAAGAGCCGGATGAACTTCCTGAGGAACTTCCTGAGGACGAGCCACTGCTGCTTCCAGAACTAGAACCCGAAGAAGAGCCGGATGAAGAACTGCTAGACCCTCCGCACCCCGAACAATTATAATTTATATAAAAAGCCAAACAAGCCGGAGTCGGACCAGCAGGATATCCGCAATCTCCAGGATAAACTGTGCATGTATTTGGACCAATGCACACTTCTTGATAAGACCCACAGCTAACAACCGACGTCCATTGATAATTAATATCGCATCCATAACCTTCCGCACATGCGCAAGACTCATAACCCATCAACTCCTCTATTCCGTGCGTTGAAGCGCCACAAAGAGAACAAGCGGGATTTTCGGGATCAGTTTGGCACATTTGGTTATTGCATATAGGAGGCGAAAAAGTTCCGCACCTAAACATTCCAGTTGCATAAACTTCATCGCAAACCTCACCAGGAACTGTGAGAGTTCTTACGCCACAAGTCATACCACCAGCAGCACTGCCTGAACCAGTATTGCAATATCCATAAGTTTTGATAACAGCTTCTTGATGCTCGCTTATACATATACGTTCCTCCTGATAGGGCTCGCAAGGTATAAGAACGAAGAAATCAGATTCGCAGGTTGGTGGACTCGTCTCGCCTGATCCAAAATAACACGCTTTATTTTCTACTCCAATGTCTGATCCCTCTTCTAAAAGAGAAGGATCTCTAGCTACACAAGAATAAACTGGGTCTCCGCAAGTACCCATAATCACATCTCCTGATGAAACACAGGTTCCACCTGAGCATCTGTGCGTTTCTTTAACTATTACATTTATCACTCCACCATTTGGATGTGGCTCAGTATCACAACGGTACTTATCTAATATACGACAATCCTCGCAAAAGTCCGGCTGTGGATAGCACCAACTCGCAATACAAACCCCTCTTTGACAAGAAAAACTATAATAATCATCACACCTGCAAATTGCTGGTATCCAATCACAATCAGGGTCTGTATAACAGGGATTATGTGCAGGCGGATCCATTGGAGGTGTTCCAGAAACCTCAAAACATACCAAACAAAAAACAGCAAAACAAGATAAAATAAATAAATTTCTTAAAAGCTTGCTTTTCATGAAATTACTAGATAAGAAACTTTGCTTATTTAATTTTGATAAAAAACTATAAGCGATTCACCTTGTAAGCTACCGTCGTCTGCAATTTTTGCCCTTACGCTGACTGTCTGGCCTTGTTGGACATCGCCCAGCTCAACAACTTTAGGAGTATTGTCCCCCTCGCCAAAATTTGGGAAAAGCGAAACAACTGCGCTTTCCTGGAGCTCAATAACAGTTTTGTCTTGGTTGAACAAAACAGTTACAATTCTACCCTCTATTTTTTCCACCTTGCCATAAATAGTAATAGAAGAAACCGCCTCTGAAGTAAGAACTTTTACAAGGTTTGCGGCTTTTTCTATTTCCGGGCTGTCTTTTTGGACCTGAAAATACATTCCCAAAACCCCTCCTAATGCAAAAACAACAATCAACACAATGATTGATAATAACGAAAATAATGCTTTGTTCATTTTTTAATTAAGCTTAAGAATATTGCTTAATTTTATCATTTTTAAATTTTACAAACAACAAGCAAAAATTAAACGCTTGTGGATAACTCACTATATCAGCCTAAATGTCTTTCTGTGTATCTTGCAGAGCCCAAATTTTTTAAGGCAAGCAAAGTGAGCTTTTGTGGGATAACCCTTATTTTTATTAAAGCCGTAATCCGGATATTTTTTGTGATATTTTTGCATTAAACGGTCTCTTGTAACTTTTGCAATTATTGAGGCAGCTGCAATAGAAAAAACTCTTTGGTCGCCTTTTATAATTGATTTTTGCGGAATTTTAGAATTTATAGCAAAATTTCCATCAATCAACAAAAAATCAGTTTTTGCTGATTTTTTTTCCAAATTTCTAATAGCTTTTTTCATTGCCATTTTTGTTGCCTGTAAAATATTTATTTTATCAATAACTTTTTCTGAAACTTTCCCAACTCCCCACACTATTCTCTTTTGCCTAATTAATTTTTCATATATTTCTTCTCGTTGCTTTTCAGAAAGCATCTTAGAATCTTTCACGCTTTTGAAAATTTGAACATTAGAATTTAAAATTTGTTTCGGATTTCGATATTTGAATTTCGGATTTATGCAGACAGCAGCAGCTGTGACTGGTCCGGCAAGCGGCCCCCTGCCTGCTTCATCTAACCCAACCACGCACTTATATCCTTTTTTCCATAATTTTTTTTCTTCTGTAAAATTTGGGCGTTTCATTACTGCATTTTATATTTTTTTTTGCAATAAAAAAAGAGCCGCGGAGCAAACCTCTTTTCCTGCCTTAGCAGAAGAGTGTTTGCTCAACGCGGCTTGGCAATCAGGAACGTAGCTTTCTCCACAGCCGTTATGTGCGGCGGAGGCTTCCGCTTTCGCGACTTTGTGGAGACGGCTCTGCCGTGCTACTCGCGCTCAACTGACTGCCCTTGGTCCGCTCAGCGGACCTTGTACCCCTGCTCAAGCAGGGCGTCTAATACCCTTTTGTGGACGTTGTGTCGTCAAAATTTGTTCAGTATAATTTACTATATCATATAAAATTGTCTGTGTCAATAGTTGAATAAAAACCGCATAAAAAGTAAAATAAAAAATTATGAAGTTCACTCACCTGCATGTTCACAGCCACTACTCTCTTTTAGACGGCTTAGCAAAAATAGACGAACTTTTAGATTGCGTAAAAGAATTAGGAATGGATTCTGTGGCTTTAACTGACCACGGAGTAATGTATGGTGCTGTTGAGTTTTATAAAAAAGCAAAGGCAAAAGGAATAAAGCCCATTATTGGATGTGAAGTTTATGTTGCTGTTGAAGGAATGCACGAAAAAAGACCAAACATTGACAACGCAAGATACCATTTAATCTTACTGGCAAAAAATGAACAGGGCTACAAAAATTTAGTAAAACTTGCTACCAAAGCCCACCTTGAAGGTTTTTACTACAAGCCAAGAGTTGATGAAAAACTTTTACAAGAATGTTCGGATGGCTTAATTGCAATGTCTGCCTGTCTGCAAGGCAAAATCCCCCGCCTACTTTTATCTAATAAAAATGAGGAAGCGGAAGCTTTGGCAAAAAAATATGAACAAATTTTTGGCAAAGGAAATTTTTATTTAGAGCTTCAGCCCCATCAAAAAATTCCAGAACAACTCACTGCAAACAAAAAACTGATAGAACTTTCAAAAAAAACCGGGGTCCCGATGGTTGCCACAAACGATATTCATTACTTAAGAGAAGAAGACGCAGAAGCCCAAGATGTCTTGATGCTTATAAACACAGGGGCTGACCCGAATGACCCAGAACGCCTTTCTATGATGCAAGACGACTTCTCAATGCTGTCGCCCCAAAAAATGGCAGAATTTTTTAAAGATGTCCCAGAGGCCATTGAAAATACCCAAAAAATTGCAGAACTTTGCAATTTTAATTTTGAGCTTGGAAAAACAAAACTTCCCCACTTCCCTGTTCCAGATGGAAAAACTCCAGAAAAATATTTAACAGAACTTTGCCAGCATGGCCTAAAAAAAAGATACGGCAGTACCCCCGAACAAAAAATAATTGACCGCATGAACTATGAGCTTTCTGTTATAAATAAAACAGGGTTTGCGGGCTATATTTTAATTGTGCAGGATTTTGTTAACTGGGCAAAGCAAAACAGAATTGTTGTGGGGCCTGGCAGAGGTTCAGCTGGCGGATCTTTAGTGGCTTATCTTACAAACATCACAAACGTTGACCCTATAAAACACAATTTGCTTTTTGAAAGATTTTTAAATCCAGAAAGAATTTCCATGCCTGATATTGATTTGGATTTTGCAGACAGAAGAAGGGATGAAGTTATAAAATATGTGGCTGAAAAATACGGCCAAGACCACGTTGCCCAAATAATCACTTTTGGAACAATGGCAGCCAGAGCTGTTATAAGGGATGTTGGCAGGGCTTTGCAATACACCTATTCTTACTGCGACCAGCTGGCTAAAATGATTCCATTTGGAATGGACTTAGCAGAAACTTTAGACAAAGTAGATGAATTCAGGCAAAAGTATGAAACAGACGAACAAGGAAAGCGTCTTATTGATCTGGCAAAAAAACTTGAAGGCGTGGCCCGCCATGCTTCAACACACGCCTGCGGAGTTGTGATTTCAGCTAAACCATTAACAGAATCAGTTGCCTTGCAAAGGTCAACCCAATCAGAAGAAGGCGTTATCACCCAATACGAAATGCACGCCATTGAGGACTTGGGGCTTTTGAAAATGGATTTCTTGGGCTTAAAAAACCTCACTATAATAGAAGATACTTTAGCTAGAATTTATGTTTTACGCGACAAGCTAAAAATTGACATTGAAAACATTCCTCAAGATGATGCAAAAACATTTGACCTCCTGCAAAAAGCCCTGACAACCTCTGTTTTTCAACTGGAGTCGTCTGGGATGAAAAATTATTTAAAACAGTTAAAGCCCACTTCTTTTGAAGACATCACAGCTATGGTGGCTCTTTACCGCCCAGGGCCTATGCAGTTTATACCTGATTACATTGCCAGAAAACATGGAAAACAGAAAATAGAATATTTGCATCCAAAATTAGAACCAATACTAAAAGACACCCAAGGAATTTGTATTTATCAAGAACAGTTAATGAAAATTGCCCAGGAAATTTGCGGCTTTACTTTGGGAGAAGCCGATGTTTTGAGAAAAGCAGTTGGCAAAAAAATTAAAGACCTTTTGGACGCCCAGGAAGCAAAATTTATTGAAGGGGCTGTAAAAAATGGGGTTGATAAAAAAGTGGCCCGAGAGTTGTGGCAGTGGATTTTACCTTTTGCTTCTTACGGATTTAACAAGTCACATTCTGCCGCCTATGCCACAATTGCCTATCAAACCGCATATTTGAAAGCCCACTATCCTGTTGAGTTTATGGCATCTGTTTTAACCTCTGAAAAAACTGATGTTGAAAGAATTGCCTTTTTAATTGACGAATGCAAACAAATTGGTGTTGAGGTCTTGCCCCCAAACATAAACGAATCCCTTAAAAACTTTACTGTTGTGCCAGGAAAAAGCCAAATTAGGTTTGGGCTTTTGGCAATTAAAAATGTTGGAACAAACATTGTTGACGCCATTGTTGCTGAAACCAAAAACAATGGCCCGTTCAAATCAATTGGTGACTTTATACACAGAGTAAAATCAAAAGACCTAAATAAAAAATCAATGGAAGCCCTTATTAAAGCAGGGGCTTTTGACCAATTTGAAGAAAGAAACAAACTTTTGCAAAATTTAGAAAAAATGTTGGAGATTGCAAGAGAAAATAACAAAACAGCCAACTCAAACCAAATAGGACTTTTTGCCGGCACAAATGTCAATATAAACCACACAATAAAACTTGAAGAGGCCAAACCCGCAAGCAACTTTGAACGCTTGAGTTGGGAAAAAGAACTTTTGGGCCTTTACATTAATGCTCATCCGCTTGATGACTTTAAAAAGCTTTTTGAAACCCGCGCAACCCCAATTTCAAAAATTAATGAATCGTTCGTAAACAAAAAAATAGTTTTGGGCGGGCTTGTTTCAAGCGTTAAAAAAATTATTACAAAAAACGGAAAGCCAATGCTTTTTATGCGTTTAGAAGACCTTACCGGAAAAACAGAAATTGTGGTTTTCCCAAATCTTTTAGAAAGAAACCCGGAAGCCCTGCAGGAAAACAAAATTGTATTTATAGCCGGCCGCGTGGACAGCCGGAACGGCGAAATCAAACTGGTAGCTGACGACGTCCAGGAAATTATAGTGCCGCGAGAAGTATAATCTTCCTGCTGCAACTTGTAATTTTAGCTGCAAAATCATAAAAATTTGTCGCATTACCCCTTGGATAGTCCTCCTCATTTTTCTGATTTTTCGCACAAAATTTCTGCGTTTCGCCACGAAAGATTATACTCCCCGCGGCACAGTCCCAAAAGAAGCCTAAGGCTTTTGTAATAAACTCTGTTTCTTTCCGCTTTACGAACTTTTCGTTTTACGAACGCCCCAAACACGCCCGAGACGTCATTTAGTCCATTTATTAACGATCGTTAATTTTCTGTCTTAAGGCCAAATGCCTTTTTAAGTTTTTGGTTTGTCTCCTCTCCTGCTATTTCCAAAATCCCATAATGTACATATGGCTGCAAATCAAAATAACTTACAACCATATCTATTTCTTTTTTACACTCATAAGGAATCACAAAAACACTTTTTTGGAGCTCGTTAAATCCTAATTTTTTGATCTTCCGTCTTAAAGCATCCCTGCCGTTACGCAACTTTTCTGGAATATCAAAAATTAACATCCTCCACCTTCCGTCCCACTTTTTTTCTACAATTTCTAGCTTTCTGATGAAATAATATTCTAAAGCTTTTAATTTACCTTTTTCGGTGAGCTCTATATTATAACCCTCTTTTGTTTTGGTTATTTTTTTAACCAAGTTTGTTCTTTTTAAATTTTTTATCTCTTTTGATATTTGAACGGGAGGACTCTTCCATATTTTTGCAAACGACCTTAAAACCATGTGTTGCTTAGTCGGAGTATAAGCGCACCCAAAAGCAATGCCGTGCAACAAGGACAATAAAATTTTTTCTTTTAAGCTAGATTTTATTTTTTTCATTTTTATTATTTTTATTTCTATTTTCTATATACCTATTATAACCGAATTATTTCCTTCAGTCCATTTATTAACGATCGTCAATAAATGGGCCATAGCAATCGGGCAATGCATACAAACGGCTCAGGTGACGGCTCAGCCCAAAAAGCGCTGAGCCATTGAAATCAGGGCAAGAAAAAAGACCTCTGGGCAAAACCATAAGGTCCTTTAGATGCTTTATCGCCTGATTTTTCGCGGTGAGCCGCGATAGTCATTTGATGGGCTAGCATCAAGCCCTTCTCGTTGTTGCTTGCTCGTTCTTTTCTATGCGTCTTCATCTATCCACGCATAAGCAGTTGAGCTCCTGCTTAACTTCCCCTTAATTTGTATTCGCGCTGTTGCTCGGGGAATGCTTTGTCTGGGTGGCCTTTCTTACGAAAGGTTTGCCTCTCCCGACAAAGCACAATCTGCTTCCGCAGATTCCAGCGCTATCAGCTATAAATTACCATAGCTTTTCATACTTCGGAAGTCATTTCCGTTAGTATGTCTATGATTCTTTGATAGCTGAAGCAAGGAGTGCCGCCTTCAAATCCTCTTTCCGCGAAGCGCATCCACTCTCTGGCATAATGCTGCATGTCATTGAGCTGAGCTTTAGCATCAGCTCGATCAATAGCAGCATATTTTGCCAGAAAATTGAACCACTCTTCGAGCGAAAGGGATTTAAGCAACTCAACTGCCGCCTCTTTGGCGCCGTCCTTGTCATCGTGACAAGTGCAGTTTTTGTCGCCAGCCCTCCGAGCAAGAGTTACCAATTTGGCAACGTCCATATTCACATCTCCTCTTTTATTCTCCGGCCTTAAAAGGTGTTGAGCCAGATATTATAGAGGAGCTCCTGCAAAGAACAGTCCATTAACGCCGGACATTTGGCGGGAGAAAATACCTCACTCTCCATACTTTTATTATATCATATTACAAATACCTTGTCAACCCTTTTCTGGTTATTATAAAGGTGGTAAGATTATCAAATACTATTCTTATATATAAAATTATGGACAACATTGAACAAATACGCCATTCCCTATCGCATATTTTAGCACAGGCAGTGCTTGAGTTTTGGCCTAAAACAAAAATAGGTATGGGGCCTGCAATTGAAAACGGGTTTTATTATGATTTTGAATTTTCAAAACCATTGCAGGAAAATGATTTGGAAAAAATTGAAGCAAAAATGGAGGAAATCATAAACCAAGAGCAAAAATTCACCAAAAAAAATATTACAAAACTAGCTGCAAAAAAATTATTTTCCGCCAAAGGCGGATCCGCCTCGGGCGGAAACTGCCAACCATATAAATTAGAACTAATCAAAGAATTGCCAGGCAAAACTGTTTCTGTTTATGAAAGCGGAAAATTTGTGGATTTATGCAAAGGTCCGCATGTTAAAACCACAAAAGAAATAAACTCAGATGCTTTTAAGTTAACAAAAATTGCCGGAGCTTACTGGAAGGGAGATGAAAAAAATAAAATGCTAACTCGTATTTACGGAGTGGCTTTTGAAACTGAAAAAGAGCTGCAAGATTACACAAAAATGATGGAAGAAGCAGAAAAACGCGACCACAGAGTTTTGGGAAAAAAATTAGACCTGTTTGTATTTTCTGAACTCGTAGGGCCTGGCCTGCCAATGTACACCCCCAAAGGAACTATTATAAAAGATGAACTCCAAAAAGAAATTGAAAAAATTTGCAGAAACTATGGATTTGAAAAAGTTTCAGCTCCTTCTTTAGCAAAAATAGATCTCTTTGAAACTTCAGGACACGCCAAGAAATTTTCAGAGGAACTTTTTCATGTTTCGTCTGCTAACGGCCATAAATTTGTTTTGAAACCCGTGCAATGCCCTCACCAAACCCAAATTTATGCTTCAAAACCCAGATCTTACAAGGACTTACCAATAAGATACATGGAGTCAGACAAACAATACAGAGCAGAAAAACCAGGAGAAGTTGGGGGCCTAAACAGAGTTTATGCCATAACTGTTGAAGACGGGCATTCTTTTTGCACCCAAGACCAAGTAAAAGACGAAATCAAAAAAATGATAAATATTATTTTTGATTTTTACAAGCCCCTTGGACTTTTAAATAATTGCTGGGTTTCCTTGTCTTTGTGCGATAAAAAACATTTTGAAAAATACATAGGAGATAAAAAGGACTGGGGCCAGTGTGAAAAAATTCTACAAGAAGTTTCAGACGAAATGAAACTTGATGCCAAAAAATGCCCGGGAGAAGCTGCTTTGTATGGCCCTAAAATAGATTTTATGTTTAGAGACGCTATTGGAAAAGAAATTCAAATTCCCACTGTGCAAATTGACTTTGCAACACCAAAAAGATTTGGATTGTCTTACACGGATAAAAACGGGAAACCAAAAACTCCAGTAATGGTCCACCGGGCAATACTCGGGTCTTACGAGCGGCTTATTGCCCTGCTTATAGAACATTATGCAGGAGCGTTTCCTCTGTGGCTTTCCCCTGTACAGGTGGCTGTAATTCCAATCTCTGAAAAGCACGATGATTATGCAAAAAAAATTGAAAAACAATTAAAAGACAACAACATTCGCATTGAGTTAAAAAACCAAAACGAAACTCTTGGCAAAAAAATCAGAGAGGCAGAAACCCAAAAAATTTCTTATCTTTTAATTGTTGGAGATAAAGAAATCTCAGCTAATACGGTTTCTATAAGACAGAGGGGCAAAGGAGATATGGGACAAATGGAATTAGATAAATTTTTGAATAAAATTAAGCAAGAAATTAAAGATAAAAAATAATGCTTGAATTATCTGAATCAACAAAAAAACTCATACGCCAATACGAAGTCGCTTATCAGCAAGAAAATCTAAAATCTGACAAAACAACCATACATGTTGACGAAGTGGCCTTAAGGGTTGCCGCTTTTTATGAACAAGTAAGGACAATTGTTGACTGGAAAGAAGAACACTTAATGCGCAGAGCAGCTATTATCAGAAAACTAAAAAGGAGATTTTTTGATTTAGAGCTTAATAACTTCACTGGCGTAGAAGACGCATCAGAATCATTGGTTTTAGAACTTATAAGAGGAGGACATTTCCCCAATGATAAAATTGAAGAGTCAAAAATATCAGACGTACAAGGCTTGGTTGACAAGTATGTTTTCATAATGAAAAACAACCCAGAAAATAAAGAAGGCAAAGCTGGAATCAACTTTTACAATTGGCTATTAGAGGTGGCTGCTTGCGAAATAGAAGAAACCTTGTCTCCCAACATCAAAGAAACAGCATTGGTTGAATATATGTTTGAATCAATGAAAGAAAAAATTAAAATTTCAGATGCCATTTTTGAGCATGGATTATTGAAATCAGAGGAAGTCAATATACATATATATATTGCGACCTGCCAGGCGCTTTTAAAATTTGACAACCCCATGATAAGCTACGGCATTTTAAAGTTTAAATACAAAGATTGGACAAACGCAGATGAAATGCTTATTTCAGAAATATCAAAAAATATATTTAAAATGTGGCAAAAGATTGAAAAAGATTTATCTCACCCTTTAGGAGACAAATTTTACGCTGTGTGTGAAAAATATGATACGCCATATTTGCTGATGGGAGATATGTTGTCTGAAAGCAGCGCCTCTGAAACAGGCAGAGAAATTTTAGAGCCGCCTGTTTTAGAAAAGCTTATAAAAAAAGCATACCTTAAAAGATTGTCCACTTTAAAATCAAGAATATTTAGAGCCGCTGTTTATTCAACCATATCAATTTTTGTTACTAAAATTCTTTCTTTGGTTATTTTAGAAATTCTAATAGAAGAAGCTTTTGGGGGCGGCATAAACTTTTTAATACTGGCAGCTGACGTTTTAATACCAACCCTTCTTATGTTTTTAATAGTAGCATCTGTAAAGCGCCCTTCAAAAAACAACGTAAATATTGTTATAATGGAGACAATAAAAATTGCCTACAAGAAAAAAGAAGCAGATGTTTATGAAATAAAAACACGCAGAAAAAGAAGTTTTGCTGTAAAAGCCGTCCTGTCTTTGCTATATGTCTTGTCATCTTTTATAACTTTCGGCGCCATATACTATATTTTAAACGCCCTTAATTTCCCGATAACCTCTATTATTATAGATATTATATTTATTGCCATAATACTTTTTGCAGGAACTGCTGTTGCAAAAAGAGCTCAAGAGCTTACAATAGAAGAAGAAAAAGAAAATTTCCTAACATTTGTTTCAGACATATTTTTCTTGCCCATGCAAGGATTAGGAAGATGGATATCTCACAAATGGAAAAAATATAATGCTATTGCGGCATTCTTTAATGCTTTGATAGACATGCCATTTTCAGCTTTTGTGGAGTTTATTGAGAGGTGGAGATATTTCATAAAAGAGAGAAAAGAAGAAATAAGGTAATATTAATATTAATTTTTATAATTTTATGCAAAAATTATCAAAATTTATTCTTCTGCCCTTATTGGCAGTAATGTTATTTTCTGTGGCTTTTGTAATGGCCCAAGACACAACAGATGAAGTCACAGCTCAAGAATTGGGTATATCCGAACCAACTCTTTTGCCCAACTCGCCTTTTTACTTCCTCAAAGAGTGGATGAGAGGATTGCACCTTGCCTTTACCTTCAAAAATACTGACAAAGCAGAACTAATGAATAAAATCGCCAATGAAAAGCTGGCAGAGCTTGAAAAAATAGCAGAAAGCGGGCTTGATTCAAATGCCATACAAAATGCAACAGAAAACTATCAAAAAGCAATAGAAAAAATAAAACAAATTACTGATAAAATAAAAGAAACCGCAGAAGAAAATAAAAACGTAAGCGATTTTTTGGAAAAATTTGCAAACCACCAAATACTCCACGAAAGAATCCTTAAAAGATTACAAGAGCAAGTTTCAGAAGGAGCTTTCAAAGTAATACAGCAGGCAAGAGAACGCCATATGGAAAGATTTGGAGAAGTAATGCAAAAACTTGAAGTAAATCAAGAAAGGATAACCGAACGTCTTCAAAACGCCCTGCAAAACAGGCAGGGTAATAGTGAAGTTTTAGAAGACATAATAGAAAATATGCCAAACAGCTTGCAAGGACAAGTCAATCAATTAAAACAAAAAGCACAGAATCAACAGCTCAAATAGTCCAAATTAAAAACAGTCCTGAGCTTATCGAAGGGCTGTTTTTTTATTTAAATCTTGCAACCATTATCACCTCATCTCCTCGAAAAAGATTTTTTACTACGCACTCAACCTCAGCTCCCAGCGTTTTTTTATAAAGGTTTTGGGCTCTATTTTCCGTTCCGGTTGTAACTTCTATCGCTTTCAATTTAGACCCTCTTTTCTCTAAATATTTCTTAATTTCCAAAAAAGATTCTTCTATAAGTTGCGTCCCAATTCCTTTTCCCTGTGAAACTTCTTTTATTGCAATCTGCTCTAACTCCCAAACTGACTCTTCCCGGAACCCTCCCTTTTCCACCCAAAAAACATAGCCAGATATTTTACCCGCCTCTTTAGCAACAAAATACTGCATCCTGGGGAAAGCCGAAAAATTACATTTTACCCACTTTTTAGCTTTTTTAAAGTTGCCTAACCCTGAAAAATTTTCTGAAGCTATCGTGGCAATCTCATTTAAGTCTTTCATTTTTGCTTTTATAATGTTCATAATTATTCAACGGTTACCGATTTTGCTAAATTCTTCGGCTTATCAACATCTATGCCTTTTAAATCAGCAACATGATAAGCCAATATCTGTAGAGGGATTGTATTTATTATAGGCATTAACTCCTCTCGGCATTCCGGAACCGTTATTATATTTTTTGCCAACTTAAGTATGTCACTATCGGCGTTATTTACCACAGCTATTATTTCTCCTCCTCTTGCTTTGACCTCCTCCATGTTGCTTAAAATTTTATTATAAGTATGATCTTTGGTGGCAATAAAAACTACTGGCATATTACTATCCACTAAAGCGATGGGGCCGTGCTTCATTTCAGCTGCTGGATACCCTTCGGCATGAATATACGATATTTCCTTTAATTTCAAGGCACCCTCTAAAGCCACTGGAAAATTTACCCCCCTGCCTAAATAAAGAAAATTTTTACTGTCTTTAAATTTTTCAGCTAGCGGAATAATTTTTTCTGATTGCTTAAGAACTTCCTCAACTTTATTTGGCAAAAAATATAAATCATCAAAAAAATTCTTTTCTATTTTCTTGCCTTTTTGCTGGGCTAAAAATAAAGCAAATAACAACAAAGTAGTCACCTGGCAAGAAAAAGCTTTTGTGGTAGCCACGCCAATTTCTGGTCCCGCGTGTAAATAAATCCCCGAATCTACTTCCCTCGCTATACTAGAGCCAACCACATTTACTATACCAAGAGTTTTGGCTCCCCTGTTTTTAGATTCTTTTAAAGCAGCTAAAACATCAGCCGTTTCCCCGGATTGAGATATAACCAAAACTAAATCCTCTGGGCCTACTATTGGATTCCTATACCTAAACTCAGAAGCATAATCAACTTCCGTCGGAAATTCTGCTATTTTTTCAATTAAATATTTTCCTATTAATGATGAGTGCCAGCTCGTCCCGCAGGCAACAATTATTATTCTTTTTACAAAATTTAAATTAATATCCACGCTTAATCTAACATTCAAGTTGTTATCTATTCTGCCCCGTAAACTATTTTCAATGGCTTTGGGTTGCTCAAAAATTTCTTTTAGCATAAAGTGCTTATATCCTCCCTTTTCAATTTCTCCAGTTGTCCATTTAATTTCGTCAATTATTTTTTCTACTTGCTGACCGTTAAAATTTTTAATCACATAGTTATTGTTAGTCAATACAATCATCTCGTTATCGTCTAAATATATAACTTTTTTTGTATATGGCAAAACCGCTACGGCGTCGGAGGCAACTATGTTCTCTTGCTCGCCAATTCCTAAAACAACAGGGGAACCTCGCCTAGCAACTACAATTTTTTTTTCGTTTTTATAAATTACTGCCAACCCAAACGTCCCCTCAACCAGTTTTAACGCTTTTATGACAGCTTCTTCTAAATTGCCACTGTAAAACTTTTCTATCAAGTGACTTATGACTTCAGTGTCTGTTTTTGAAATAAAAATATGGCCCTCCTTTTCTAAAACTTCTTTCAAAGCATTGTAATTTTCAATGATTCCATTGTGAACAACAGCAATTTCTTTTTTGCAATCAAAATGAGGATGAGCGTTTGTTTCATTAGGCTCTCCATGCGTTGCCCACCTAGTATGGGCAATACCAATATTCCCTTTGACTTCCTTTAATTCTTTCCTTACCTCGCAAAAACGGCTATCTCCAACAGAACAAACTCCATATATGTTTAAAAATTCCTTTTCCAATTCGCTGACTTTGCCTCTTTTTTTAGCAAGGGTTAATTGGTAATTATCTCCAATACAAATACCGGCCGAGTCATAACCCCTGTATTCTAATTTTTTTAGACCATTAATCAAAATAGGAAAAGCTTGTTTGTTTCCTAAATAAGCGATAATACCACACATAATATATCAGTTTAAACCAGCATTAACCAAATTACAATGACTTTTCAAAAGATAAAAAATGTTGTATTATAGCCAATACGTATAAAAATTTTAATGAATAAAAAATATCATATAACAATTTTTGGATGTCAAATGAGCATCTCGGACTCTGAGAGAGTTGCGACGGTTTTAGAATCTTCAGGATATAAAAAAACTAATAATATAAACGAAGCTGGCCTGGCGGTGGTTGTAATGTGTTCTGTAAGGCAATCTGCTGTTGACCGCGTTATCGGTCTTGGACAGAAAATTAAGAAGCTAAAAGTAAAAAATCCAGCACTTAAAAGCACACTAACTGGCTGCATTTTGAAAAAAGATAAAAAAATGCTTGAAGAAAGATTCGATTCTGTGCTTGAAATTAGTGACTTTTTTGCCGCATGGCAAAAAAGTCACTGTAATTATTTAGAAATTAAACCGAAATACAATTCAAAAAATTCAGCATTTGTGCCGATTATGACTGGGTGTAATAACTTTTGCAGTTATTGCGTTGTGCCTTACACAAGGGGCAGAGAAATTTCAAGACCTTCAAAAAAAATAATTTCTGAAATAAAAAAACTGATAAAAAACGGCTACAAAGAAATCTGGCTTCTGGGCCAGAATGTTAACAGCTATTCCAATGTTCTTGAGAACAATGGAATAGTTAACTTCCCCAAACTGCTAAAAATGGTAGATGATATTCCGGGAAACTTTAAGCTTAATTTTTTAACAAGCCACCCAAAGGACTTTTCTGACGAACTTATTAAAACAATGGCAAAATGCAAAAAACTTTCAAAACGCTTAAATCTGCCTATCCAGTCAGGAGATGATAAAATTTTAAAAAAAATGAACCGGCCGTACACGATTTCACAATACAAAAATTTAGTTAAAAAAATCAGGAAAACAATCCCGGATATTTCCATTTCAACTGATGTTATTGTGGGCTTTCCCGGTGAAACAAAAAAACAGTTTGAAAATACTGTTAAAGCATTCAAAGAAATAGGGTTTGATATGGCTTTTGTAAACAAATACTCTCCCCGTCTTGGAACTGCAGCTGAAAAAATGAAAGACAATGTCTCATGGACCGAAAAAAAACGCAGAGAAAAAGTTTTAATTGAATTAGTAAATAAAAAATGAAAAACAAACTTGTTGTAATTTTAGGTCCTACTGCATCTGGAAAAACAGATCTTTCTCTTAAGCTGGCTAAAAAATATAATGGCGAGGTGGTTTCAGCTGACTCAAGGCAAATTTACAAAAGAATGGACATTGGAACGGCAAAGCCGAGCCCGCAGGCGAAGCCCCGTCGAATGACGGGACCAAGTTATATTATTGATGGGATAGTCCATTGGATGCTAGATATCAAAAACCCAAATCAAGAATATACAGTAGCTGAATATAAAAAAGATGCTATTAAAGCAATCAAAAACATACAAAAAAGGGGTAAGCTCCCGATAATGGTTGGGGGGACCGGGCTTTACATAAAAACAGTAGTAGAAAATTTAGACATCCCAAAAGTTAAGGCCAATCCCCTTTTGCGTAAAAAATTAGAAAAACAAATGCAAAAAAAGGGCTTAGAATTTGTTTTTCAAAAATTGATAAAGCTTGATCCTGAAGCTGCCTACATTGTAGACCCAAAAAACCCAAGAAGAGTTATAAGGGCTTTAGAAATTACGCTTTTAACCAAACAGCCGTTTTCAAAACAGCGCAAATCTGGCAAACCACTTTTTGATGTTTTAGAGCTTGGCATGTTTGTGCCAACAGAAAAACTAAATCAAAGAATAAATTTGCGGGTTGATGAAATGCTAGAAGACGGGCTGATCAAAGAGGTGCAAAACCTAATAAAAAAATACGGAGCTGGCCAGCAAGCATTTGATGCTATTGGCTATCGGGAAATAATTGATTATTTAAATAAAAAAATAACGCTTGAAAAAGCATCAGAACTAATAAAAACAAACACCTGGCATTATGCCAAACGCCAAATGACCTGGTTTAAGCCAAACAAAAAAATCCATTGGATTAGTGGACAAAAAGAAGCAGAAAAATTAACTAAGCAATTTCTTAAGTAATTCGTGGACTTTGTCTGGTTTTGCTGTGCCACGCGTAGCTGCCATTACCTGCCCTGCTAAAAATTGCATGGCATTTTGTTTGCCTGATTTATAATCTGCCACTGGTTTTTGATTTTTTTCTATAACTTGCTTTATAATTTTTTCTAATTCTGGATCATCAGACATTTGCCTCCATTTGTTTTCATCAACAATGTCTGATGGATCAGCTCCTGTGTTAAACATATCAACAACAAGCATTTTTGCAATTTTACTTGAAATCTCTCCTTTGTAAATCATTTTAACAAATTCAGCAAAATTTTCCGGAGTAATCTTCCAGCCCGAGGCTGGTCCGCCTTGGGCGGAAAAATCTCTTCCTTTTAGTAGCCCCTTTACATCTGAAATTAAATAATTAGCAACAATTTTTGATACTTTTTTATGGGCTTTGTCGTCTTCTTGTTCTTCTGTCCATTCTTCAAATTCAGAAACAACTTTTTCATAATATTCGCTTAAATCTTTGTTCGCAACAAAAAACTCAATAGAGGCATTATCTAAGCCATATTCTTTTTTAAACCTTTCTCTTTTTTCATCTGGTAATTCTGGCATATTTAATTTTATCATATCTAATATGTCTCCGCCAGAGGCGGATCCGCCTTTGGCGGAAAAATACATTGGAGGCAAATCCGGCTCTGGAAAATATCTATAGTCATGCGCTTCCTCTTTTTCGCGCTGGCTGAATGTTTCCTCTTTTTTGTCGTGCCATCCACGGGTTTCCTGCACAACCCTTTTGCCTTTTTCTAAAGCTTGCTCCTGCCTTTTTATTTCATAATCAATAGCTTTTTCTACAACACGAAATGAATTAAGATTTTTTATTTCTA
>CAYNHB010000012.1:0-24463 GCA_964397155.1 uncultured Candidatus Saccharibacteria bacterium | reverse complement strand
CGAGGTACTACTCCTCCAAGGCGCGCGCTTACGTATTATAATACGTAATAGGATATTTTAACACAAAAAATTCCCTACCGCAAGGCGTTTAAAGCTTGTTCAGCTCCGGCGTGATAAGGATTTATTTGCAAAGTTTTTTGCCACTCTTGCTCGGCCTCTTCGAATCTTTCCATTTTGTAATACAACAGCCCTAAATTAAAGTGGGCATCATCATAATAAGGATTAAAAGACAATTCCTCTAAATATTCCTGTTCGGCCTCTTCAAATCTGCCAGTATTAGCATAAACAAGGCCTATGTTGTTATGGACCATTGTTTCGTATTGGCTTAAAGTTAGGGCTTTTTGATACTGTTGTAAAGCAAAATCATAATCACCGTCTAAATAATACATAGCCCCCAAATTTTTTTGGGCAAGAGAAGAATTAGGAGAATTTTCTGCCGCGTTTTTCCAAAAAGAAATTTTATCATAAAAATTAGCCTGGTGCATAAAATTTATAACTGAGAAACCAGCCAAAACAATAAAAACAAAAATTATAATATATTTTGCCTGCAGTTTCTTCCACATCGCGCTTTCAGCTAAAAATATAAAAATCCCTATTAACGGCAGGTAAAGCCGGTGTTCTAAAAAATCAGCCACAATGTCAGCACTAGGCCTTACAAAAGCAGGGAGCAAAAACAGCAAAAACCAGGCAATTCCAAAAGCCATCATATAATGGCTTTTTTTCAAAGCGCTTTTATCCAAAGTTTGTAAAACAGCCACAAAAACTAAAACTAAAAAAGCCAGCGCCCCAAAAACAAACGCAGTGTCTTTTATAATGGGAAAAACAGACAAATTAAACGGAAAAAAGATTTTGCCGAGCATTTGAGGCAAAGCCGGCAAATTAAAAAACAACGACATAAAAGCCTCATTAAGAGAAAATTGCACAGGATTTGGAAGAGCCATGTGCCTAAAGGCCAGCCAAACAGCAAGACAAACCGCCCACCAGGGCGCAAATTCTTTGATAATTTTTTTGATAGAAAAACCGCTAATTAAAGCCAGCATTAAATAAATTACAGGCAGAACTATCGCGTTTTCTTTTGTAAAAAGGGCTGATAAAAAAAAGATTATCGACCACACAGCATAAGCTCTTTTCTGCTCCCTAAAAAAATTTATGAAAAAAACAAGAGAGCTGAGGGCAAAAATAGCCAGCAAAGAATCGTTTCTGCCCGGCACCCAAGCCACTGCCTGGGCTAAAGCAGGATGCACTAAAAATATGCCCGAAAAAACAAAAGCAATTATTTTAGAATAATTTAATTTGCAAAAAAATTTAAAAACCAGACTTGCTGCGATCAAATGCAAAACTATGTTTACAAAATGGTAAGCAAGAGGCGACGTGCCAAAAAACATTGCCTCTGGCATAAAAGAAATGGTAAGCAAAGGGCGATAGTAAGCTGCAGAATGGCCAAAAGTATGGAAAACTTCAGTAAAAAAGGAGCCGAATATATTATAAAAATATCTTAAAAAATCTATGTTTTTTAAGATAAGAACATTATCGTCTAAATAGGTAAACCCTGAAAACAACGACCTGAAATACAACAAAAAACCGCATATTGAAAGCGCAATATAAACATGCTTGTCTTTTATTTTTTGAATAAATGTTTTATCCAATATTCTATAGCTAAAAATAAGGTTTGAATGCCGTATTTTAAGCTTCTTTTAAAATTAATGCTTGATGCTTCAGAAAAATACCTTACGGGCACAGGCACCTCTCCTATCCTGTAGCCCTTTTCAATTATTTTAAAAAGCATTTGGCTGTCAAAAACAAAGTCATCAGAATTTTTATCAAAATCAATGCTTTGCAAGACTTCTTTTTTGTAGGCCCGCATCCCTGTGTGCCACTCAGACAAATTGTATCCCGTTGCCATGTTTTCAATAATCGTTAGAAAACGGTTTGAAATGTATTTATAAAAGGGCATGCCTCCGGCCAAAGTTTCCTTTCTGCTCCTTATTCTTGAGCCAAGCATCACATCAAAATAACCGTCTTGTATAAAACCAACGAAATGCTTTAAAAGCTTTGGATCATATTGGTAGTCAGGGTGTATCATAGCTACAATATCCCCTCCCCTTTCAAGAGCTGCTTTATAGCAGGTTTTTTGATTTGCTCCATAACCTTTATTTTCAGAATGTTTTATAACAAACAGCCCAAGATTTTTTGCAACTTCGCATGTTTTGTCACAGCTAGCATCATCAACCAAAATAATCTCGTCAACCAGCGAGCTTGGAATGTCATTTACTGTTTTTTCTAAGGTCTTTTCTGCATTATAAGCAGGGAGCACTATGATTGTTTTCATATTTATACATTTTACACAAATTTCTAATTATCGGCAATTAGAAATTTGCAAGCAATTTTCTAACGGGGTAAAATAAGAAAATGGCAAGAATAACCAAAAAAGCAAACTGGCATTCGCTTCAGCTTTCTGAGATTTTTTTGAAAGTTGAAAGCAAAAGACAAGGACTTAACCAAGAAGAAGCTGAAAAGCGTTTGCAAAAATTCGGAAAAAATATGCTTCCGGAAGAAAAACCGTATTCAAAAATACGGTTGCTTTTGAGCCAGTTTAATTCTCCCTTAATGTATATCTTGATTGCAACCGTCGCTATTTCTTTTTTTCTGAAACATTATTCAGACAGTATTTTTATAATCATTGTCCTGCTCATAAACACAACTGTCGGTTTTTGGCAAGAAAACAAAGCCAACGGGTCCCTGTTAGCCCTTAAAAAAATGGTAAAGATAAGGGCAAGGGTTTTACGGAACGGCCGGGAAAAAGAAATTAACAGTGAAAATTTGGCATTGGGAGATATTGTGTTTTTAAAATCAGGAGACAAAGTGCCCGCTGATGGAAGAATCATTGAAGCAAAAAATTTTAAAATAAACGAGTCAAGCTTAACCGGCGAATGGATGGCGGTTGAAAAACAAAATACCACAGCCCTCCCTGAAAAAAGTCCTATTTCTGAAAGGAATAATATGGTTTTTATGGGCACCATTATAGAAGAAGGCACGGCAACCGTGCTTATTACGGCAACGGGAATAGATACGCAAATCGGAGAAGTTGTTTTCCTGCTCAAAAAAACAAAAGAAGATAAAACCCCTCTTCAGAAAAAAATTTTTAATCTTTCCATAATCCTTGGAGGGATTATTATGTTCCTGACTTCTTTAATAGTAATAGAGGGATATTTTACAGGAAAAACATTTGCAGACGTGTTTGTTTCAGCTTTGGCTTTGGCGGTTTCAGCAATTCCCGAAGGATTGCTTCCGGCTATTACTGTCATAATGGTGTTGGGAATGAGGCGAATTTTAAAAGAAAAAGGGCTTGTAAGAAAGCTTTCAGCAACAGAAACACTAGGAAGCGTAACTATTATTTGCACTGACAAAACAGGTACCCTTACAGAAGGTAAAATGCAGGTCAGTCATATTTTAACAAGCACCAAAGAACTATTAAAAGATAAAATCAATGATTTAGCCAATGGAAATAATTCCGATGGAGCAGAGTCGCATATTTCAGCTTTAAAAATCGCTGTCTTGGCGAACGACGCTTTTATAGAAAACCCAGAAGAAGACCTGCAAAAATTAGTAATAAGGGGAAGACCGACTGAAAGGGCTCTTGTTTTGGCAGGAATGCAGGCGGGACTGAACAAACACGAACTGGAAAAACAATATCCAATAATAGACCGCTTAGCTTTTGCATCAGACTATAAATTTGCAGCATCCTTGCATAAAAAAAACCAGAACCAAAACATGCTTTTTGTGCTTGGCGCTCCAGAAGAAATCATTCGTCGATCCGCTAATTTAGACATTGACGGCAAAGAAGAAAAGCTAACAGCAAAACAATCAGAAAAACTTATAGCAAAACTTGAAACGCTTACTGAAAAAGGGCTAAGAGTTTTAGCCTGCGCGCACAAAGAATACAGCTCAAAAACAGAATATAAAAAACTTTCCGACCTCGTGGAAAATCTGTCTTTTGTGGGCTTTATAGCTTTAAAAGACCCCTTACGTAAGGATGCCAAAGAATCAATTTTAATCACAAAAAAAGCCGGCATCAAGACCATAATTATAACAGGAGACCACCGGCTTACTGCTAAAACAATTGCCAAAGAGATCGGCCTTTCAGCTGAAGACAAAAACATCATGGAAGGCAAAGATTTAGAATCAATAAGCGATATTGACTTGAAAGAAAAAGTAAAAGACATCTCAATCTTTGCCCGCGTTTCCCCCCATCATAAATTAAGAATCGTAGACGCCCTTCAGCTCAATGGAGAAATAGTTGCCATGCTCGGAGATGGAATAAACGACGCCCCGGCTTTAAAGTCAGCTGATATCGGAGTTGTGGTGGGCTCTGGCACAGATGTGGCAAAAGAGGTAGCTGATTTAGTTTTGTTAGATGATAACTTCAAAACAATAGTTAGCGCGATTGAACAGGGCAGAGTTATTTTCCAAAATATCAGGAAAGTGTTTGTATACCTTGTGGGAGATGATTTTTCTGAAATCTTTTTGTTTTTAGCAAATATGGCAATGGGGCTCCCTCTCCCCCTTCTTCCAGCTCAAATACTCTGGATAAATTTGGTTGAAGACGGATTTCCGGACATTGCCCTTACAACAGAACAGGAAACAGAAGGGGTAATGAATGAAAAGCCAAGAGACCCAAAAGAACCGATATTAAACTCTCCAATAAAAATTTGGATAACAGCGGTTTTCTTTATCGTTGGAATAGCAACCTTTTTCTCTTTTTTCTTTATTCTCAAAGCCACCGGCGACCTGGAAAAAACAAGGGCAGTGGTTTTTGCAATTATGTGTTTTGACTCTCTTCTTTTTGCTTTCAGTGTCCGGTCATTCAGGCAAACCATATTTAGAAAAGATATTTTTTCTAATAAGTATCTCGTAGCTGGAGTTGGAGTTTCTTTTATTCTGTTTGTTTTGGCCTTATACCTCCCGCCCCTGCAAAAACTCTTGTCTACCCAGCCATTGGGAGTTTGGGATTGGACAATCGTTGTCAGCGTGAGTTTTGTTGAAATACTGATTATTGAATTCTTTAAAAATAAAATTTTTGCAAAAAATAATTTAATAAAAAATTCTTAATAAAAAATTAAAACCATGTCAATGTGGCTCCTAGCAATAATTTTAGCTTATTTCTTTTTTAGCTTATCATCTCTTGGGGATAAACTAGTTTTATCAGGCCCCCCAAAGCCCAAAACGTATACTTTTTATGTAGGGCTTGTCGGATTATCTGTTCTCTTATTTATTCCGTTTATGCAGTTTGGCCTCCCCGGTAAAGAATCAATATACTGGATTATTTTAGAGGCGATTACTTATATCCTGGGGGTTTATACTATGTTTTCTGCTGTAAAAAAGTTTGAAGTCTCAAAAGTTGCCGTAACTATGGGAGCCACTATGCCGATATTTGTTTTTGTCTTAACCTGGCTGTTTTGGGGTCAACAGATAATAGATAAAACAAATATATTGGCTTTTGTATTACTGCTTTCCGGAAGCATTATAATTTCCTTTGAAAAAAAATTCAGGGTAGCGGACGGCTATTTAAAAATTACGTTACTGGCTTCTTTTATTTTTTCTGTAGATTATGTTCTTACAAAAATTATTTTTTCAACAGAGCCGTTTTTACTAGGACTTTTCTGGATGAGAATGTTTGCCTTTTTATTTGTTTTATTTTTCCTTTTTAGCAAAAACGCAAGAAAAGAAATTTTTTCAAAAAAATCATTTTTAAATAAAAAAACCGCCACGCTCATGGCTTTCACACAGACAGCAGGCGGCACTGCCAACATATTGCAGGCGTTTGCTATATCTTCAGTACCCGTGGCCTTACTCCCTATTCTAAACGCCTTAAGGGGCATACAATATGCATTTCTTTTTCTGATAACTTTGTTTTTTTCAATTTTCCTGCCAAAAGTTTTGAAAGAGGATATCTCAAAAAAAATTGTTCTACAAAAAACAGCAGCTATTCTCATAATAGCTGCCGGCTTAGCACTGCTGGTAATTTAAGCCTTAAATACTTCTAAAAATGCTTTGGTGGGTACATTTACCCGCCCTTTTTGCTTCATAAGCTTTTTGCCTTTTTTCTGCTTTTCTAAAAGCTTTCTTTTTCTTGTGACATCTCCTCCATACAAATAACCCGTAACATCTTTTCTGCGGGCGCTGATCGTTTCTCTCGCAATAACCTTGCCCCCAATAACCGCCTGCAAAGCAACGGAAAACTGCTCTGGAGGCAAAACATCTTTTAACTTTTCAACCATTTTTTTACCGTCTTGATAGGACTCATTTTTATCAACAATCTTTGAAAAGGCCTCTTCTTTGTGGCCTGCCACCCAAATTTCCATTTTCACCAAATCCCCGGGCCTAAATCCGATAATTCTATAGCTCATAGAAGCATACCCCTGGCTGACTGTTTTTATTCTATCATATAAGTTTGCCACAACTCCCCTTAAAGGCACCTCGTAAACAATAATCACCCTTTCTGGGGTCAGATAATTAGTATCAACGTAAATTCCATTCAGGGCCCTCAATATGTCCATTAATTTTCCTATCTGATGAGACGGGCATATAACTTCCAAACAAACCCACGGTTCTTGTGTCTTTTTTATTTTTGATTGGTCCGGCCAATCAGAAGCTGAATAAATTAAGACCTCTTTTTTGTCTCCGCCAGAGGCGGATCCGCCTTCGGCGGAAATTATTTTATAAACCACAGAAGGCGTGGAAATAATCAATGTCAGCCCGAATTCCCTTTCCAGACGCTCTGAAACAATTTCAATATGCAAAGTTCCTAAAAATCCGCAGTTAAATCCCCTGCCTAAGGCCTCTTTTGTTTCCGGCTCAAAAACCAATGCCGGGTCGTTTAATTTTAACTTTGAAAGCGCAACTTTCAATAAATCAAAATCATCTGGATTTTCAGGATATAAAGAAGCAAAAACCATTGGCTTTGGCTCTTGGTATCCTGGCAGAGGGTTGGCCTCCCCTGTAAAGCCCTGGCGAAGTACAGTGTCGCCTGCCCTAACTTTTCCTGGCTCTTTTATGCCTGTGGCAATATAGCCGATTTCACCGGTTAAAAGTTTTTCTTGTTTTGAAAGGCGCGGATTAAAATACCCAAGCTCTTTTATTTCAGCTGGGGTTTCGGCTGCCATAAGCTGTATTTTTTCTCCGCTTTTAATTTCACCGTCCACAACGCGCACAAAAGCAATTACGCCCTTAAAAGAATCGTACTCAGAATCAAAAATAAGTGCGCGGAAATTTCCCCCGCCTGCCGCGGCAGGCGGGGGAACCTTTTCAATTATTGCCTGCAAAACATCTTCCACATTTGTGCCGTTTTTAGCTGAAATTTTGATAATCTCTTTCTGCCCGACTTCCAAAAGAGCTGCCAGCTCCTCCACCGCTTCCTCAATATTGGCAATGGGCGAATCAATTTTATTTACAACCGGAATAATTTTTAAGTTTTGCTTTTTGGCAAGCTCTAAATTGGCTAGGGTCTGGGCCTGTATGCCCTGAGTTGCATCAACCAAAAGCACAGCCCCTTCCACAGCAGCCAAAGACCTTGAAACCTCATAAGAAAAATCCACGTGGCCTGGAGTATCCACCAAATTCAAAATATATTCTTTGTACTTCATTCTTACTGGTTTTAGCTTTATAGTAATCCCCCTTTCTTTTTCCAAATCCATAGAATCTAAAAACTGGGCTGTCATTTTCTTTTTATCTACGGTTCCTGTCAATTCCAAAAGCCGGTCAGCCAAGGTGGACTTCCCGTGATCAATGTGTGAAATTATACAAAAGTTTCTTACTTTGTCTTGCATATACTACTCATTTTGCCTTTTTTCTCTCAAAATTGCAATAATAAATAGCTGGTTAGAGGCCCGTCCTCTAACCACAAAAATTTATTTCAACAAAAAGAGGGCTTCCCGCCCCCGTTTTTTCCCCTTTTTTTGACGGCTCAACCCCTGAGCCGTCGATTATCAGCCACTTATATCTTCTCATAATACACATATCCGCCGGTCTTGCCCACTTGCTTAATCTTGCCTTCTTTCTCAAGCTCATCTAAATATCTAGTGGCGGTAGCATCCGACGCTCCAAGCAGTTTCTGCACGTCATCATTAGTAATTTTGCCTTTGTTTTCCAGTAATTCCAAAATCTTGCTTTTTCTTTGCTGTTTTTCATCCGGCAAACACGTTTCTAAAGCCGGCTTCCCTGCCCTAATTTCCCAAAACCCAATTGCCAAAAGCGTAACCACCGCAATTGCCACAGAAACCGCAGGATCCACCATAGCAGAAAACAATACTACAATTGCGGCTACTATCGCCACCCTTCCTTTGTTATTCTTAAACATATTTTTATATTTTTAATTAATTTTTTTCTAAAAGCAAAGTCGGGTAACCTTTTTTAATTTGAGTGGTTTCAGCATCTTTTATTCCAAGATCCTTTAAAAAATCCAAACAGGCTTTTTTTGCTTCTGCTGTGTTTTCAAAATCACCCTGCGCCTCAACCTCTATAAAAGAACCCAAATCTTTTACAATATCTAGGGCTACTTCAAATTCTTTACAATCCCAGTATTCTCTCTGCTTATCAACAGTTGTTATTCTCTTGAAATCCAAAAAATTTAGGATTTTTCTGAATTCTTCTGGATCAGAAATTTCCGTCTCGTATTCTTCAGCAAAGTCATAATCACCATCTGCCTTCATGTTTATGCTTTTATCGTATTCAAAAACTACTTTGTCTGGGTTTGTTCTAATTCTTAGCCATTCTGTTGGTTGCGGTTTTTGCGCAAAAAAATCTCTGTGGCAAGGAACATAATATTCATCAATTTGTTTTATTGATTTTATCAATTTCCCCCTGTTTGCCACTCTTTCTTTTATTTCCTCAAAATTTTCAATTTTTACTTTTACCTCTACTTCAACATTCATAATTTTCTAAGTTAATAGTTGTCTTAATGCGCATTAAAACACTTACCGGGTTTTATCTCCATAACCGACTAATTTAGTCTGTTATGCGGTTTTTTAGGTTAACATAATGTTAACCTGCAGTTTTATTCTTGCCCGCCTGATTGCCCCGCTGCGGCGGGGCTTTTGGCGTGGTTAATTTTTATTTTTGCCGGCCCCCCCTCGCCTCGCCGGCGGAAACTTTATCCAAAAAAGAATAAATCAATTTTTATATCTCTTTAAAAAGCTCTATAGCAACTCTTTGCTTAAAGCATCAATTGCACTGAAAATTTTTTCAATTCGTTCTTTGTTTGTTCTGATACTTGAACCACCTTTTGTGATATCTCTTTTTATAAGACCATCAAGCAAATCTTCCACTAACTTTAAGTGTTCTTTTTTTGTATAGCCAGCATTAAGCTTAAATAAGTTTTTCAAATCTAGAATATGCAATCTCCATCTTTCGTTAATCGGATTTATATCAGCCCACTTTTTAAGAAAATCTTCGGTTTGTCGGGGGGTGGGCTCATCAGATATTTCCTTTATTAGCTCTTTTCGATTAATATCGATAACTTTTAACATTAAAAGCTGATAAATAACAGGACCGTAAAGTTTCTCAAATTGTAAATCTTCTTTTCTAATCTTTTGTTGGCAATATTCTTTCCGCCAATTAAGTAACACGCCAACAGTAGATCCAAATACTGCTCCTAATACACCTATCCCTCCACTTATCAAAATCAGCTGTATTGCTTCTGTCATTTTTATTTCTCAATTAATTTTTATAGAAAATCTTTTTGCTGAGTTTTTTTGCAAAATTAATCTCTTCAGTCATCCCGACGGAAATCTTGTCTCCAAATACCCAAATTTCATCACAAAGCCTAAGTAATTCCAAACCCATATCCATTCCGGTTTTACGGTCTTTTGGACTTTCGTCATCCAAAAATTGAGTAAAATAAATATGTGAGGCAATAGGCAAATGACCTTTTCCAGTCACTAAACGGCAGTATTCCTTCGCCCGCTCAATATTCCTATCTGCATCTCCAGCTAATGGGCTACAAACATATACTTTTTTCATCTTTTTATTTTCCAGAAAATTCCTTTATAAATTTTTCTAGCAGCAAGGCACTAAGAGCTATGCCATTGAATTTTTTAATACGGCGATGCATATAGGAATTACTGTTAAACCAAAGGATTCCATCCACAATTGCAATACCAAAAATATTACTTTTCTTTATTTTTCCCATTTTTAACGCTCCGTCAAATTGATTATTCTGCGTTCCTCCGTAATCAGTTAAAAATTTAGCTTCCCCTATAATATAATCATTTTTAATTTTCAATAAAAAATCCGGTCTTCTAGCCAGTTGCTTTATCCCCAGTTCATTTTTAGCAAAATTTTTTAAATCATTATCGCTACCTTTTAAAAATGCGACGCCATGATGGCTTTTAAGTTCTTTTTCGCTTAAAAACTTATGTTTCAAGCCGTGTAGCCATTTTCTAAAACTATTACCAAGTTGTCTTGAAGGTGATTTTGGCTTAACCGTAAGCTTCATGAGAGCATCTAATTCTATTGATAGTAAAATCTCTCCGATTCTATTTATCGTTTTAGGATTTTTATTTAAAAGATCGGGGTGCCGCTTAAGCGATGCTATATAAGGGTCATCTATTGGAAACCTGGAAAGTTTAATAAGATTCTCTATAAGAGCTTTTTTATTTTTACTACGGAACGATTTCTTTATTTATTTTTCTACTTCCTCGGAAATCTCTCTAATCTCGCCAACTTCTATAGGATAGACATCAAACAGCTCATCTAAATATGCTTTAGAATTCGCCAGTTCTATGCTTTCTTTTATCCATTTATTCATAAATTAAGAAAATAATAGTTTTTGTTCTCTTCGCCCAGAATCTCGTTTATTCAAATATATATAATTTAAAAATTTGTATGTCAAATCGAAAGATATTCTTTTTCGATTATTATCTCTAAAATTTGTCAGAAAAAATGAAAAATATTTGTTTCTTTCATAGTTTAACTCTTCATTGAATCTATCCATAAGATATAACTGCTCTTTTATGTCTAACTCTTTCTTAAAAATCAAATGGGCCATATTTCGAGAAGTCTGCTTACCCACTAATGCAGACACTCCATATTTCCTTATGTCTTCCAACTGGATTTTTTTTCCATTTTTACTATCAATGGCTCTTAAAAATAAAATATTTTTTTCTATCAAGCTTTTTGAATCCCTGCTTAATGGAAAAAAACTTTTTTCCTTAATATTTTGGAATGCCATTTCTACTTGATGTTCACCGGATTTTAAATAATCTTCAGTCAAGCGAGAAATCCCTAGATAGTTTTTTGTATTTTTAATTCGGTTTATAAACTCGCCTCCAAATTGCCAATTAAATCTTTTTTCTAGGGAAATGTCAATTTCTTTTTTTTCCGGAAAAATTATCGCTGGAACGATGTTTTTTTGAGATAAATCTTTTTTCTTTTTAAAGTAAAAAGAAATTACATTGTATGTAGTATCTTCAAAAACTTGTTCAGAAAAGATATTGAGATCAATAATTTTAAATTTTTCAAAAAATAAATTTCTGATTCTTTGAGAATTCTCAGCACAAAGAAAATTCAAAGGAACTATAATAATGCCCTCTTGGCAATTTAATATAGAATTTATAGAAACTTGATATAAATCTTCAAAAATACTGTTTTTCCCGTTAAAATAATGATTTTTTATATTTTTATTAGCTTTATTTTTGTGTAAATATGGAGGATTGGTTAAAACAAAAGTATATTCTCGGATATTTTTTATACTATCATCTAAAAAAATATCTTTATTTTTTGCGTATTTAGGGTCTATATCAAAGCCTGTTATTTTTTTTACATTATGTTTTTTAGCCCATTTTATTAAATCACCATTTCCCGCAAACGGGTCTACAATCTCTTTATTTTTTACATACTGACCAAAACCGTTCAAGATATAATCTGAATTCTTAGTAAAAAATTGACCGTTTTGTTTTTTGTCTATTTTCATGTCCTTACTTAAATCTACTCCTTTTTTGACAAAAATTCAATCCCGTAGCACGGGACAAGGTTTTTTGCCTAAAAAAAAGCCGCCAGCGATTCACCGAAGTGAAAAGTGGAGGCTTGAGAGGGGTATCAAGTGAGGGCGTTCAACCGACTGGAGTCAGTTCCTGAGGATATGCCCACATCCGATGATCATCGGCAAATTTGATGGCATGAGCAACCCCAGATTTATCTCGTCCATTTCCATGAAGGAGAACCTCTGCCTCTTCCCCGTTTCTGGAACTTTCTCCATGCGCGGAGTTGAAAATCACCTTAGTTCCTACTTCATACCTCGTTTCTTGACTCACAAGTTTTCTCCCTGTTCGAGGGTTTAAGGTTCAGTAAACTACCAATAGTATATCTCAGTTATTTAACTATGTCAACCCAATGACGAAAACCTATTTTTTGGGCCGGTCGGCAAGCAAAAAAACAGCGCCGGGGAGAGAGCGCAGCTCTACCCGGCGCTTATGGTTCTCTAGTTCAGAGCTAGCCCGCAGTCGTTTCGGCTGCTTGCGGTGCCTCAGCAACAGGCAAGGGGCAAATCAACTCCACCTTTACCCCGTGAAATGTCGCCGCCCTGAAACCGCGCAAAGCTTTGTTGACAAAATCTGACGGACTCTGCATCCCCACACTTATCATAGAAAAGAGCGGAATGGTGACTGCAAACAGAACGTGCTTGTCTTGAAAGCCGCACACTTTTGGCTGAAGGCCCAGTCTTTCGCAGAACTTGAGCACGTCTTCCAAATCTTTGGGGTATACGCCAACAGTAAACCTCCACGCCTCGAACGTACCGGCCAGTTTTGTTGTATCGGCCATGGTACAGCTCCTTTAGAAAAGGACATCGAACCTCTTTAGACAGAACGTCTGCCTAATTTCTAATAATACCTTTCTAATCTGTTTTATCAATAGCGCCGAAGAATCTACTCTTTTTCTTGCCCCTTAGCAAGCCCTTTTGGGTTTTGGTTTGGGGTGATCCCGTAGCACAAGACAAGGTTTTTTGGACGGCTCAGGGGGTGAGCCGTTGATTTTAGGGCTATTTGCATAAAAAAAGCCCCACTGTTCGCTTTTGCTACCAAGTGGGGTTGAGGTTTTAGAAGCCTATTCTTTGTACGGATCTCTCGGCACTATGGCCTCAATGTCGCTGAGCCCAGCCGCTACTTCCACAACGGCCTCGTAAAGTTTTGTGCTTGTTAAGCCGATGTTGCCATAATCCACCCAAAAGTCTGACCCGGTAAGGCGGAACAATGCGCCAGCATGGGTTGTGAGGCCGGAACTGTTCATGTCGTGAAAACCAATGGATATCTCTCTTTGCTTTTCCCTGTCGACATCAGGATCCAAAACAAGGACAACTCTTTTTGTCAGCCCTTCGCTCTTGCGTATAAGCAAGATCAGGCACTTTTTGGCGAGGTCTCCAGCATCTCTCGACTTCCAAATAAGATACTCCAGAAACTGAATTTGTCGGTCGCTGACAGGTTGCGGCGTCTTCACTTCACTTGTCATGGGACGTTCTCCCTAAAAAGATCATCAACCATAACGAGAAACCATTCCTCGTTTTACTGCTATTATTATACTTTTTTTTGTCAATTTGTCAAACAACAAAATATTGTTTTTGGGATGTTTGGCAAGAGAGGGGGCTGGGGTTTAACGTTTCAGCCCAATGGAATGTTAAACTTTTTGTCTGTGGATTTCTCCAAGATTTCTATGGTCGCCTGCACTGATGGGTTGCCCGTGTTTTTTAAAACTAATCTATCTCCATATTTGTTTAATAAAGGCGTTAAAAACTCGTCTCCCCAAGAAGGCGAAAAAGTTAGCACTCCCTCAAAGTTGATTTCTATATTTTCTGATTCTTTAAGGTTTTCTAGATTTGGCTGGAACGCCAAAAACGACTCACGGCCTGTTTGCCTTGAAATTAATGTTGTGCCAAATTTTTTCAGTTCTACTTTCATATGTTTAATATGTCAGAAAGGCCAAACAGCCGCGGATATTCTTTGAATCCTTTTGGATATTCAAATCCGCGCTGTTGCCATTTAATATTAATTTTGCATCGCCTGTTTGAAACATTAAATTTATTGGATTTTTAGAAATGATGTTCCTTACATATTTTAACCCGTTGCCTCTTGCCTCTGGCTTTCTGCCTGAAATTATCTCTGTAAAAGCTGTTTTTAAAGCATCTTCGTGCGTTTTGAGTTCTGGTTTTACTCTTTTTAGCGTTTGTAAAATTCCTAATCCCCTGTCAGCCAAAACTATCTGCTTTTTATTCAAATCATGCGCAAAAAATACGCCAGGCGTATCGGGCCATTGGCCTATGTTGTGGTCATAAGAATTGTTTCCGATTTCTCCTGCCATAGAGGTAAGCAGTGAAAATAATCCCTTTGCGCTCTTATCTTCTAACATCAGTTGTTCCATCTTAACAAGACGGGCCTGAAAAATCCCGCTGTTAGAACAATAAAATTGCTCAGGAATTTCTTTTTCTGAAACAGCCCATTCTTTTGAAAGTTTGAATATATCGCTTAAAAAAACTTCAACTTCTTCTTTCCTGTAATAACGGTCTCCTCCTGGCTTTTTTCTGATAGATTTTAAACGTCCGCTGGCATCCCAACGACGCAGAGTCATAATAGAAACCCCTAAAATTTCAGCTGTTTCGCCAATAGTAAGCAATTTTTCTTTTTTATCTGCCATATTCTTATATATTACCACAATACTCAAATCTATACAATAGCAATATAAATCTATACATTTAAAGCTATTTAGCTGGGGTTTAACGTTTCAGCCCAATGGAATGTTAAACTTTTTGATGAAAGATTCGTAAATTGTGCTTAATTCCGGGGATTTTAAGAAATAGGCCATCCCAACATAAACTATAGCCCCGGCTGCGCCGGATAATATTAATTGGAAAAACACTTCCCAGAAGGTTTGTAAAACAAAAATAGAACCAAATAACTGACGTACAATAAAAACTACAAAGGCAGTTACCAAAGAAGCAATTAAAATTTTATAAAGGGAGTCAGAAATTTCTTTTACTTTTAATTTTGGAAATTTTTTGTAAAGCAAATACAAAAGCAAAAAACACTGTAAAATAACTGTTATAGAAAAAGACATTGCCAAGCCCACCACTCCTAAATTCGCAACATTTTCAAGCCGAAAAACTGTTTGGATAAAAATGGAAAAGCTTGCAGAAAAATTAATCAGCCAAACCAGCAGCAAGCTCAAAGCAATATTAAAGGCCACTGTAATTCCGCTGATAATGGCAGGAATTTTTGTGTTGTGGGCTGCGTAAAATGTTTTTGAAAGTATTAAAATAAGGCCCTGGGCAAACAAGCTAAAAGCCAAAATTCCAAGGCAGGCAGTGGTAAGCCGGGTGTCCACCCAGTCAAACTTACCTGCCCCCAAAACAACCCTGACTATCTGCGCCCTTAAAATCAAAACCAAAATACTGATTGGAATTGTTAAAAAAATTGCCTGCCTAAAAATGCCTGAAAACCTTTTTAAAAAAATCTCCTCGTCTGACTGTAAAAATGACATGGACATTGAAGGAAAAGCAGCTGTTGAAAGAGAAACTGCCACAGCGTTTATTAAAATTGAAGAAAGGTTGTTGGCAAGGTTAAAAACAGCAATGGAGCCAGACATTAAGGTTGAAGCAATGGCTGTTATGGCAATTCTATTCATTTGCCCTGCTCCCAAACCTAAAGAGCGCGGGGCCATGAGCTGTAAGGTTTTTGAAACCCCGGGGTCTTTATAATTAAAATTAGGCCTATACTTAAACCCAGAAAACAAAAATGCAGGAACTTGTATAAACAAATGCATTAATCCCCCAAGCACAACCCCCCAGGCCAAACCCTTTAATCCAAATGCAGGGTAAAAAAACAAAATTCCTATAATAATGCCTAAATTATACATTAAGGGAGCCAGCGCTGTTACCAAAAACCTGTGAAACACCTGCAAAATGCCGCTGATTACGTTTGAGGCCCCTAAAATAATAGGGCTTAAAAACATAATCCTCATTAAGGCAACAGCCAACTCCTTTTTTTCTCCAGAAAATCCAGGAGCCACCAAAGAAACAAAAAGCGGGGTAAAAATCATCATGACAGCGCAAACTAAAATCAAAAAGCCCAAAAATATATTCAAAAAAACCGAAGCATATCTAAACGCCTCTTCTTTTGACTTTATTAAATAAGAGCTGAAAATTGGGATTACAGCAGCAGATATTGCCCCAAAAATTAAAATTAAGGCAATGAAATCAGGCACGGTAAAAGCTGCATAATAAACATCGAGTTCTGAGCCGGCTCCAAAAGTTCCTGCCAGCAATCGGTCGCGGAACAGCCCCAAAAGAGCTGAGCCAAAATAAGAAATCGCTAAAATTAAGGAAGCGGAGCTAATGCTTTTGGACTGCGAGTTAAGAAATTTTTGTATCATTTTGGCGGGTTAATTTCCTTATTTTAACAAAAAAATCGACTTTTGTCGATTTCTTTGTTGTCTTAGCAAGACCGTAAGCCGAATTCTGTTTTATGTGATCATCTATCTGTTCTCAGCATTACTGCTGGAATCTGGCGAACTACTTTTAACCCTCTCCACTGATAAAGCAATGAATACGGGCTTTGTTCTTGCACCCAATAAGGATTTAGCCGTTTCACCACTATGTTGCCATAGTATTCACCCCCGCCAAGGCGGGGGGTGCTGGGCCTTTCGGCTCAGCACGTCACTGTTCGCACCTCTGTGTTACCACTGATGGCTGTTAGCCACTATTATTTTAACTCCTTTAAAAGGGCGTTGGTGTTCGGACTTTCCTCTCTGTTCCGCATTACACGGCCGAGCGATCACTCATCTTGCTAAGACATCTTCATTATACCAAATTAAACCTCTTTGTCAAGCAAAATTAGGAAGCGAGGGAAATGATTTGGAGCGTACCTCGCAAGGCAATTTTGCATGGTTCGCTGAGCCCGCAGGCGAGGCGAAAAATTGCCGCGAATTGAGCGAGCCCCGCGCTGGCGGGGAGAGCGCTAGCGGAAAATCATTTCCTGAGCGCTCAAAACAATGTTTTGGCTCCCTCTTTTTCGTCCATTGCCTGATTTGCCAAACGGTCTGCCTCTGAATTTTTTTCCCGCGGAATATGCTTAAATTTTACTGACTTAAAATCAAACTTTAAGTTCCAAATATCAATAAAAAATTCTTTGATTTTTGGGTTTTCAAGCCGGTATTCACCATTCAACTGCTTTACCACCAGTTCAGAATCAACCCTTAATTCAATGTCGGTGTTTTGGGCCAGCTTTTTCCCAAACAACGCCTTAAACTTTTTTAAGGCAAAAATCACTGCCTGGTATTCAGCCTCATTATTAGTTAAATTATCTCCAAGATATTCTCCGTATTTTTTGAGCTCCTGGCCCTTTTCATTACAAATCACCACTCCAATTCCAGCATTGCCGGGGTTGCCTCTGCTCCCCCCGTCTGTGTATATAATAAATTTTTTCATTTTATCTGTTTTTCAGGCGCTTTCTTATTCTTTCTATAATATCTTCCACCCGCACATCGGTCTTAACAACATAATCCATGTCGCCTCCGCTAATAAACATTGCCTCTGAAATCCTTTCATCATCTTTCACATTGGTCAGGTAAATTATGGGCACCTTAATGCCCTCTTCTTTTAATTTTGTTGCCACCTCTATGCCATCCATTTTTGGCAACAAAATATCCAAAAGCACCAAATCCGGCTGCTCTTGCCTTACTTTAGCTAAACCCTCTTCTCCATCAACAGCAATTATCATGTCAAACTCTGTGTCTTTAAAGTTATCCGTGATAGCTCCCCTAAACCCTGCATCATCTTCCACTAATAAAATTTTTTTTGTTTTTTCCATGTTTTTATTTTTTCTAGATTATAGTTTTTGCCTCGACAAACTAAAAACCATAATTTAGTATATACCAGTAAATATTAAGATATCAAGCAGTTTCTTCACCTTTTATGGGTATTGTAACAAAAAATGTTGTTCCCTGGCCCTCTTTTGATTCAAACCAAATTTTACCACCCAAATTTTCAATAGTTGCTTTGGCTGCATAAAGCCCGAGGCCGTTGCCGTCTGGCTGGTGGGAAAAAGCATTCTCTGCCCTAAATAATTTTTCAAAAATCCTTTTCTGCTGATCCCTGGGTATGCCTATGCCGTTGTCCTGCACTGAAAATAAAAAATAATCATCCTGTTTTTTAATACTGCATTCAACTTTTCCTCCCTTTGGAGTGTATTTAACAGCATTTGAAATAAGGTTTTGGAAAACTATCCTAAGCTGGTTCGGGTCGGTAAATGTTTTTGAATTTTTTTCTTCTGAATCAAATATAAATTTTTGCTTATTGTTTTTAATATTAAATTTTTCTTCTTCAATAACCACTTTTGCAATTTCTGATATATCCACCATCTCCTTGCGGATCTTTACCTTTCCAGCATCAAGACGGGAAACATCAAGCATAACATCAACAAGCTTTATCATGCGCAAATTGCCCTTATATAACACGTCCAAATATTTTTTTTGCTTTGCAGTTAGCTTGCCGGCTTTTTTGTTGTCTTGGAGCATTTCAGCATACCATTTTATGGTTGTAAGAGGGGTCCTCAATTGATGAGAAGCCAACGAAACAAATTCTGACTTTGACTTGTCTATCTGCCTTTCAACAGTAATGTCACGGAACACATTAATTGCCCCAATTGTTTCACCCTGCAAAATAACCGGAGCCACAGTAACAGCAGCAGGAAATTTTGACTTATCGCTCCTTACAAAATAAATGGTTTTTTCCGGCTTGCTGGTAGCATCTGTAATTATTTTTTTACCGGAATTCAAAACAGCTTCCAAAGGATTTTCTTCTCCTGCTAAAACATCTCCTTTTTCATTTTGAATTTCCAAAATATCTTCATAGGGCTTATCAATTGCCTGGTCTGATTTAAAACCAAGCATTTGTTCTGCTGCCCTATTCACAAACATAACTTCGCCATTTTTATCTATTGCAATAACCCCGTCTCCAATAGACCCAAGCAATGCTTCGTCTTCCACCTTTGCCCTTTCCACCCTTTGTCTTGCTGACTTCTCTGCCCCATACGCCTGCTCTAAATCCTTAGATAATTTCTCCATCCTCTCCCTTTGCTCCACTTCTCTTAAAACACTTCTTATAAGAAGCGTACCGGCTCCAATAATAGCCAATAATACGACTCCGTTTAGTAAAAAATCGCTAAGGTCTCTTGATAACAAAACTTTTACTGCTAGAAAAACCCAGATAGAAAAAGTTAATAATTCTGTTGCAATTACTTTAATGTCAAATAAGTGGTGCTTTAGGGCGGCATAGCTTATAAATATCACATATAAAATAATAAAATAATTTCCAAACGGATAAACATTAAATAATTGGGGGAAAAAATCTGTAAGCCCGCCTCCAAAACCAAACAATTGAGCGATTAGCATATACAACAACTGCCTCTTAAAATTTCTGTCATCAGTGCCCCTGTATTCTTTTATGAGAATAAAAGCTGATGCTAAAACAAAAAAAATAAAAAATAAAGGGAAAATAAAATACAATTTTCCTGGGTCAATCCAGTGGTTTATCCCAAACTTTGGAGAAACTCCTGTTTTGAAGAAGTCGGTAAAACTTAATGTAATTAAAACAGTGCCCGTAACAAAAGAAAATATCTGCAAAAACATTATTTTCTTCTCCTTTTTAACCAAATAAAGAACGAAATTAAAAAACAAAATGGGCACACATATTCCTCCAATATCTAAAATATGCTGCCAAAACCACGCCGCTGGTTTTGTATTGGAAGAAACAACTCCAAAAAGACCCACGCTCCATAGGCTTATCGCAATAGAGTTTAACAACCATGAAAAATTTAGCCTTGTTTTTTCTCCGTTAAAATAAACAAAAACGCCCAAAAACAAACTGACAGCAGCAGTCATCAAGGTAGAGGCCTGAAAAAGTGTTAAAGTTATCATTTTTATCGTTTAAATATTAGAATTGGCCAGTTTCTTTTTTTCGCTTCACTAAAAAGAAACCTGTCTGGACTTACTGCATTTGGATTCGAAACCATTATCAATAAATCTAAATCCGAAATGTGGTCTGTATAAGCGTAGCTATTGTTTAAACTTAAATTATTTTTTTTAACAAATTCTTTTACAAAAATTACTTTGTTTTTCCCATAAACAATGTCTTCTAAAATTTTACCGGTAAAAATTCCGTTCGTTTTTTCTAATTGCGTGCATATATAATTTTTAATGCCCAAAAATTTAGCCACTTTGTTTACAATAGCATCAACCGCATTTGAAACTATCAATAATTCCCTGCCCTGCGCTTTGTGTTCTTCTATTATATCAATTATTTCTGGAAAGATAAATTCCCTGAGTTTTTCACTAAAAAACATTTCAACTATTTTTTCAACGTCTTCTACTTTCTTCCCTTTTAAAAAAGAAAAGGCAAAATTCATTATTTTTTTAGGATTTTTAACTAATCCCAGTTTGTATAGAATGAACCAAAAGTATATTTTTGAGTAAAAGAACAATCCGATTAATTTTTTCTTAAATAAATAATCTAAAAAAATTTGCTGGCTCTGTTTTTTTATTATTACCCCGTCTAAATCTAAAATAACTATTTCGCTCATATTTTAAGTTTTTCTATTTCTTCTACTATTTTATCGGTTATCTGGCGCAAAATTGTTTCGTCTTTGGCTCTATTGTAATATTGCTCAAAATAAATATGCTGCCCAAAATTAAGAATAATATTTTTTTTAAATTTTGGTTTTTTATCGTGGCGCGACATAACCTCATGTGCTCCCGTTATTCCAACGGGCACAATCGGCACTTTTGCTTCCAACGCAAATTTAGCAACACCTGTAAATGTTTTTCCAATTTTACCGTCAGAAGATCTCGTGCCTTCAGGAAAAATACCCAAAACTTTGCTTTGATTCAAAATAGAAAAAACCCGCCGTTTAACTTCTGTTTTGTCCTTACTATCCCTATCGACTCTTATTTGTCCTGTTGACTTTACTAAAAAATACCACCACCATTTTTTGAAAAAAACTTCGCCGGCAAGAAAATAAATTCTGCGCGGACAGACAGCAATAAGGGAAATAAAATCAAAATAGCTTGAATGATTAGATGCAATAATAAATGCCCCGTTTTTAGGCACATTTTCCAACCCTTCAACCTTTTTTATCCATATTAGCCTGATGATCCAGCCAAAAAATGTTTTTAAAATCCAATATATCATAAACCCTAAAATACTTTTCCCAAAATTTTTCGTCTAATTTTTTCATTTTTCCCGCTTTGCTTTTTTACTCATTATATCACAAAACGAGAAACAAAAACCACCGCCACGGCAGAAAACGCCTCCTGCCCCAATACGCCACCCGCCTGGCGTATTTAAAACCCCACAAAAATAAGAGCACCATCTTTAAGTTTAGCGTGCATTAAATACAAAATCGTGTTATATTCTACTAAAACTATCATATGATTACTGAAAATATTATAACTAAATATAAAAAGATATATGAATTGCCAAAATTAGAATATGAGGAGCGGGTATCCGATAGTTTTTTAAAACTATACAAAAAGAAACACTACTTTGTAATTATTTCTGTTTATAATTTGAAAAGAGAAATTTTATTAATTCGAGATTTTAATAAGTCTATCGGCTGGGAATTACCAGGAGGGTATGTTAGAGATAATGAAAGTATGGAACAAACAATTAATCGAGTTGCTCACGACGAGACTGGTCTTAAAATAGACGAACTTTTACCGGTTGCAATAGTCAAAAACATTTTTAAATACAACAACAAAACCATTACTCATTCTGGTATCGCATTCATGGCGTTGAGTCGCGGAAATGTTAAACTTTACCCTAAAAATATACAAACATTTTTTGCAAGCTCCATTCCCCAAAAAGTTGCTTATCAAAACGACAAAATTATTTCAATTGTTAAACAAAAACTTAGTGCAAAAAGATGCACCCCGCCATTTGAAGAAATAGATAGTTTTAAAAATAAAAAATTTTCTATAATCTATTTTCTGCATAAATACATCGTAAAACATATTGGGAACCTGTCGTCATTAAAGATAAAAGAGGCTATTTTTTCGTTGATAGAAGAGCGACCAAGAACAATACTTGATGCTTCGTGCGGAGAAAGCTCTATTATTAATGAACTTTATAGCAAATATAAACCAGAAATTTGTGTTGGAAATGATATATCCTGGAAGGCTATAACTTTAATGAAAAATAAAAATTCTGCCGTGCTTTTTACAAACCACAATGTTCTTGATTTGCCTTATAAAATAAAATTTGATTTGGTGATATTTAAAAACACCCTTCACCACATAGAAAAACGTCGGCAAAAAGAAGTTTTAGAAAGCCTTCAAAAAATTGCAAAACAATTAATTGTGGTTGATATTGACGATCCACAAAATTCTACATTGAGATCAAAATTGTGGAATGACTATTATATTTATTTACTAGGAGATCAAGGAGATTCTTTTTTAACATTCGATCAATTCAAAAAAATGCTTTACGCGAATGATTCTGACAATAAATTAAAAATCGGCATAATTAATACCATTAAAGGTAAATATTTTTATGCCACGATAAATGACTAATAAGATTTTAGCATCCCCTCAAGTTTATTTATGCTTTCTGCCGATCCGTCAAATACCCAATCTGAAAATTTAGTAAGTCTGTCACATAATTCATTAAACTCTTCTCCATTATTTATAAGCTTCAATTTAAAACCGTCTATTATATTTAATAGATCGGTTTTGTTTTTATCTATATTTTTTTCGTGTGACATTTTTTCTATTTCAACATAAACAATGGATTCTGCCTTGACCAATACCATCGTAATATCGTCGCCCATATTAAATAAGAAATTTTCTCGCTCTGTAACTTTTGATTGTAGGCCCAACATGGAAAAAATTTTTGCCATACCTATAAATTGATTTTTTGAAATTTCTTGGGATATTTCCATTCGATCGTGTGCATGATAATCACCTTTTTTAACAACTAATTCAGATTTAGCATTGGAATCTATGCGAACCCTGATATCAAATTTTGATTGACCTATTAGACCTAAAAACATAACGGAAAGTCTTTTGGTATGAGATAACAAATTATTTCTTTTGTTTAGATCGGAGAGTAATTCTTCGAATTGAATTAAGGAAACTTCAGCTCTTAACTCTAATTCAATATTGTTTTCCATAATTTTAAAAATTAATTACTATTAAGGTAATAATACATTTTTTTGCAGTAAAATAAAGAGGGAGCGATCAAATTTGGCCGCTCCCTATGTTCAACTTCCTAGTGCCGCAATGACAATATCGGCACACTTACCGGGAATATGAAGCTTGGTGTCGATGACAATGAAGGGAATATTCAGTGCCAATACGTTTTGACAAAACGCCTCGGCGATTTCCCTCTGTTTATCGAGAACACGTCTGTCTCCGGCCGACATGCCCCGCCACAACAGTCTCTCGACCTGAAGTTCGTAATCAAGCGCGAGAATAACCGTTAGAGTTGGCTGGACAATGGACATAAAGTCTTTCCAAGATACGGTTGCGCCCATCACCTGATGATAGGTGTAAGTCGTGAGCCAGTATCGATCAGAAACAACTCTTTGACCATTTTTCAGCATTGCATCGATTTCTTCGGATGCGTCGTAAATGCCATCGCGATAAAATCGATAGTGCTCCTCGGGAGAGGCGCTCTTGTCAACCCTTTCTCGCATTTGAAGATACTTTTTGGGCGGCGTAGAGTATGCCGTTGCCTTCAGCCGATCCGCTAAGATGGCGCACAGCGTTGTTTTGCCGCAGCCATCAGCGCCTTCAAGCGCTACGAACATCATCATCCTCCTCTTGAGATTTCGAGGATTTTGAGTTCCGTCTTTTTGCCAGCGATGTAGCAGGTTACCGTTTCACCCACCGCCTTTCCCATAATCGGAGAAACCAGTGGAGTGTTATAGGCGATGAGATCGAGTTCCTCGTCAAATTCACCGAACCCTGCCACTTCAAAAACCATTTCTTCGCCATCGCGCGACAATTTCACGCGAGTACCGATAGCCACACGATCAAAATTAGCCGGCAGGCCGACAAGTACAGCCCGCTTCAGAGATTGCATCGCTTGACCAAGCCTCCAATCAGCACCACGGATATCAATAACAAGTGCATCGTATGACGCGTTGTCGTGCCATTGATTCCCGCCAACTTCGGCAACATGGGCTACTTGAGCCTGAAGATCTTGAAGTGCTTTTTCAAGCACCTCGATCTCTTTCCGAAGTTTTGACAATCCCCGATTTGTAAAGTACAGCTTCTCACTCACAGGATTCTCCTTTTTGAGCCTTATTGAGGATATTGGACCACAATACAATTTTATAATAGTATAATTTTATTTAATTGTCAACCACCCCGGGCGCTGTTCGGAAACCATATCCATATAGCGATTCCCTTTTCCATTCCAACTAAA
>CAYNHB010000011.1:0-24566 GCA_964397155.1 uncultured Candidatus Saccharibacteria bacterium | reverse complement strand
TAAATCAACATTGCCTAACATTGCTTAATAAATACCTCAGCCGGCTGAGGTATTTATTTGTATAGGTGTTTTGCTAAGGCCAGAAAATTGACGACCGTCAATTTTTTGTCAGTAGCGAAAATACGGTTTTTTGCCGTACGGCAAAAAACCGTATAAAATATATTACCTTTTTGCATGTCAAAAAAAGACCCCGAATCCATTGCTGGACGGAATTTATGCCCGAAACGCGCGAATCCTTTATAGCAACATAGCCAAAAAAGATGCCCAAGATTATTGCCGCCCACGCCGGCGGCAATAACTCATACTCTTTGATGGTTGCTACACCTGCAATATAAAAAGCGGCAGCGCCGATAAGTATGGAAAAAATCGCTGTGCACAACATAACACACCTCTCTTTCTGATTCTGAGAAAACGAGGGTTGAATTGTCAGTGAACAATGCTAAAATTTATCATAATTTTTGGTTTGTGTCAAGTGTTGTTTGAATAGAATAATTTTGATATTATTAGTAAATAAAATGGAGGTAATAGTTAATGGAATTAAAACAAATTATATTTCAATGGGTAAAGGAACCCCGTTTATTATTTTACATGGATGGGGTTCTGGGTCAGACAGGTGGGTAAGGGAGGCAGAAATTATTTCAGAAAAAGGATATCAGGTGATTGTGCCTGATTTACCGGGGTTTTCAGAAAGCGGAAAATTAAACAGACCCTGGACAGTAAATGATTATGTAAAATGGCTGGAAGATTTTACACAAGAGCTTAAAGTTCAGGATTTTTATTTGCTAGGTTATTCTTTTGGGGGAGCTGTGGCGGCCAAAACAGCAGTTAGGTTTCCTCAAAGAGTTAAGAAATTATTTTTAGTTGCTTCAGCTGTAATAAGAAAACAAACGGCCAAAAAAAATTTTTCAGCAAAAATATCAAAATTTATTAAAATCTTTTATTTTTTGCCATACTACGCGCTTTTTAGAAAAGCAGTTTATAAATTTATAATAAGAAAATCAGATTATATTTATACAGAAGGAATAATGAAAAAAACTTACCAAAATGTTGTTTTAGATGACGTTTCTTATAAGCTTTCTTTTATCCGGGTGCCAACAGTGATTATTTGGGGGGATAAAGACCAGTCAGTGCCCATAGAAGACGCCTACACTATAAAAGAAAAAGTTAAAAATTCAAAGCTTGTAATAATTCCTGGCGCGGACCATTTAATGCACAAAAAACTGCCAGATGAACTTGCAGAAAAAGTTTTGGAAGAACTATAGCAATCAATATGTTTTTTTTACTAAACATTCTTTGGTTTTTTAGGACATCTAAGTATGTTCTTTTTTGGCTGTATTTATGGCAACTGAAAGAATACCATATTGGAAGATTTGCTGACCATTTTAGGACGCACAAAGGAAAAAAGATTCTATCTAATTTTTTACAGATATTTAAGATAGTGCTCTTGGCCTTTTTATTTATAAGTCGAGATTTATTTATTTATTTATTTTTGGTATTATTTTTAGTTTATTTGTTAGAGACCCTTTTATTTTTATATGGAGTTATAAAAAAATCAGTTAAAAAACCAGCAATAACTTCAAAAACCCTGTTTTTAATAATAGTTTCTTTTGTATTTATTTTTTTGTTTTTGTTTTGGATCTATGATTTTGAAAATGAGGCGCAATTTTTGTGGCTTCTTGCCTTCGATATATTAGTCCCTGTTATCTTTTCTTTTATTGTAATTTTATTCCAGCCGTTTTTTGTATTAATAAGGAATTATATTTTAAAAAAAGCTGGGCAAAAAATGCAGAAAACAAAACCTCTTTCTGGTCTTAAAGTTGTTGCAATCACCGGTTCTTATGGAAAAACTTCAACAAAAGAATTTTTAACTACAATTTTATCTAAAAAATACAAAGTTTTATCAACAAAACACCACCAAAACTCAGAAATTGGCATTGCAAAATGCATTTTGAACGAATTAAAACCGAGCCACCAAATTTTTATAGCAGAAGTTGGAGCGTATAATAAAGGAAAAGTAAAACAGGTTTGTAAAATGTTATCGCCGGACATTGGGGTTGTAACAGGAGTTAACGAACAGCATATGGCTTTGTTTGGATCTTTGCAAAATTTGCTGTCTGCTGAGGGTGGGGGAGAGCTGGCAGAATGCCTTCCTAAAAACGGACTTTTAATTGTTAATGGAGACAATAAATATTGTTTGGATTTATTAAAAAAGAGCAACAATCTTTCTCCAGAAAAAGAAAAAATTTATTCTGTTGATAATAAGTCAGTGAATTCTGATATTTGGGCAGAAGAAATTGAAATTACGAAGGGCTCTTTGTTTTTTGTAGCAACTAATAAAAATAAAGAATTGGCGCACTTTAAAGTAAATGTATTGGGCAAACAAAACATCCAAAACCTTTTGGGGGCTATTTTAGTAGCTAACGAATTGGGAATGAGTTTTAGCGAAATATCAGAGGCAGTGAAACAAATAAAGCCAGAGCAGGCAGGCATGGTTATAAAACAAGGGAAACACGGAATAAATACTATTGATTCTTCTTATTCTGCAAACCCTGACGGAGTTTTAGCTGATTTAGATTATTTGTCTGTTTTTGAAAATAAAAAAGTAGTAATTATGCCTTGCTTAATTGAGCTTGGAACAAAATCATCAGAAATCCACCAAAAAATAGGAAAAAAAATAGCTGAGGTCTGTGATTTAGCAATAATTACAACCAAAGATAAATTTGAAGATATTAAGAAAGGAGCTTCGGAGGGCGCCGGTAAGATTATTTTCATTGAAAATCCACAAGAAATTTTTTCGAAAATAACAACCTTTTGCAAATCCAGAGACACTGTTTTGCTAGAAGGTCGCGTCCCAGTAAAACTTATTAAATTATTAACTGACTAGATGTGGGTTATTTAAAGCCAATTTCAATTTCGTTGTCACCAAACGTGGAAAAAGACGACGTAAAGCTCGCCTTGAATTTAATTATACGGCCTTGGCTTTGGCGTAAGGGTAAAAGCGCAAAAGAGCTGGAGGATGAGTTTAAACAATATTTAGAAGTTAAGTATGCCATATCATTTAATAGTGGCAGAAGCGCTTTATACGCTATTTTAAGGGCTTTAGGGGCGTCCAAGGGTTCAATACTTTTGCAGGCATTTACCTGTAACGCTGCTATAAACCCTGTTTTGTGGGCTAAAATGAGCCCTGTTTACGTGGATTGCAATACAAAAACATATAATATAGATATTGAAGATTTAAAGCAAAAGATTGCTGAAAATCCTGATGCAAAGATTTTAATGATTCAGCATACTTTTGGGCAACCAGCAAATATGGATGAGATAATGTTTATTGTGCGACAGAATGGTTTAATGCTTATTGAAGATTCAGCTCATGCACTAGGAGCTGAATGGAATGGCCAGAAAATCGGCACTTTTGGAAAAGCAGGATTTTTCAGTTTTTCAAGAGACAAGGTTATTTCTTGTGTTTACGGCGGAATGGCAGTAACTGATGACCCTGACTTAGCTGAAAAACTTCGGCTATCTCAAAGCGAGTTTGGTATGCCAAATTTGTTTTGGATAAAACAACAGCTACTTCATCCAATTTTATTGCATTTTATAATTTTACCAGTTTATAATTTTTTAAATTTAGGAAAGCTGTTTTTAATTTTATCTCAATGGCTGCATGTTTTATCAAAAGCTGTGCATTGGAAGGAAAAAAGGGGACTGAAACCAAATTATTTTCCAAGGGCAATGCCAAACGCCTTATCAATTTTAGCTTTAAACCAATTCACAAAATTAGATAAATTTTATAATCACAGAAAAAAAATATCAAATTACTATGCCGAAAATTTAAAAGGCACAAAATTTATTTTACCAGCTGAAAACAGTTTAATAAAGCAAAGTTATTTACGCTTTACAGTGCAACACCCAAAAGCTCATGAGATAATTTATGACTCATGGCACAAACAAAACATTTTATTGGGGGATTGGTACACAACTCCAATAGCTCCACATGACACAAAGCCAGCAGAAATGCGCTATAAAACTGGAATGTGCAAAAACGCTGAATGGCTTTCAAGGCGGACTTTGAATCTGCCAACACATATAAATATATCAATGAAAGACGCAGAAAAAATTGTTAAATTTTTAGAAAAATATGAAAGTAAAAAATAAAACAATTGAATTTGACACAAAAAAAACCCTTGATTTTATTGATGTCACAGAACATGCTGAAAATTTTATAAAACAAAGCAAAATAAAAAACGGCCTTTTAAATGCCCAAATTTTACATACTTCAGCTGCTTTAATTGTTAATGAAAACGAGCCCCTACTTATTGAGGATTTTAAAAGAAATATTGAGAATACAGCCAAAAACACAGAAACATACAAACACGATAATCTTGATGAAAGGACTGTAAATGTGTGTAAAAACGAATGTATAAACGGTCATTCTCATTGCAAAGCCATTCATTTATTGGTAAATGTTACATTAAATATTATTGAAAAAAATTTACAATTAGGCCAATGGCAAAGGATTTTTTTAGTGGAATTAGACCGCCCACGCCACAGAAAAATCCAAATGCAAATTATAGGAGAATAAATGGAGTTAAAAGAAATAAATAATAAAAAAGAGTGGGAAGATTTTTTATTAGCTTGCACTGAAAAAACATTTTTACAATCATGGAATTGGGGGGATTTTAATTTGGCAATGGGCCACAAAATTTGGCGAATGGGGATTTACAACAACAATAAACTTTTCTGCGTTGCTTTAGCGCTTAAGATTTTAGCGAAGCGCGGGACTTTTTTGTTTATTCCTCATGGCCCTGTTGTTCTGGATAATTTACCGGTAAAAGACAGAAAAGAAATTTTAGAATTGTGTTTGCTTCACTTCAAAGATGTTTCAAAGCAAGAAAATGCAAGTTTTATAAGAATATCTTCTCTTTTTTTAAGAGATGAAGAAAATAAAAATATTTTTGCTGACCTTGGCTTCAGGCCTTCGCCCATGCATACAAGCTCATACGAGGCAACGTGGAAACTTGATATTTCTTTGCCAGAAGATGAATTATTGGGGAACATGAGGAAAACAACACGTTATTTAATAAAAAAAGTTGGTGAGAATAAAGATGTTGAAATTATAAAAAGTACAAACTCAGAAGACATTGAAATTTATCAAAAATTAAATAAAGCTGTTTCAAAAAGGCAGGGGTTTGTGCCGTTTTCAGATGAGCTTGTTAAAAAAGAATTTGAAATTTTTTTGAACGACAATCAAGCTTTGCTATTTTTAGGCAAATATAAAGGAGAGGTTGCTGCCGGAGCCATGATTATTTTTTGGCAGGGTATAGGATTTTATCATCAAGCGGCTTCTTTGGGTAAATTCTCAAAATTTTCCATTCCTTATTTATTGCAATGGGAAGCAATAAAAGAAGCAAAAGACAGGGAATGTAATATTTATGATTTTTGGGGATTTACTGATCCTCAAAAATTTCCTAAACATCCTTGGGCAGGGCCAACCTTGTTTAAAATTGGTTTTGGTGGATATAAAAGAGAATATATTGAAAGCCAGGACCTTATTGTTTCTAATAAATATTGGATAAATTACATTATTGAAAAAATAAGAAAACTTAAAAGAGGATTATAGGTTATCAAAATTTTCATGTCTTACAGGAAGCGCCACATTAAAAAAAGGATTTATAGGACAAGGCCCAAAAAGTCTATTTTAAAAAAGGCGTGGTTTTGGCTTTCGATTCTAGCGATATTTGTTGTATTAGCTGTTTCTTATCTTCTTTTATTCTTCTCTGGTTTTCAGGTTTCAGAGGTAATAGTATCAGGCAATGAAAAAATAGGGACCGGGCAACTGGAAAAAATAGCTTTTAACGATATAAATAAAAAGATAATAAATCTTGGTTTTTTAGAGGTTAAAACATCAAGTATTTTTTTGTTGGATGCCAATAAGCTGAGCTCTAAAATTTTAGATGAATTTGCAGCCGTAAAAACAGTTAACGTAGAAAAAAAATTCTTTAATTCTGTGATAATTAATATTACAGAAAGAGACCCTATAGGAGCTTACTGCGACAATGAAGAAGATATCCAAGAATGTTTTTTGATTGATGGCTCCGGCATTATTTTTGAAAAATTGGCAGAAGAACCCTCGGGTAAAACTATTGTGCGACAAATAATTGCGAATGAAGAAATTTTTGCAGGAAAGAAAATTGTTTCAGAGAATATAATAAAAGCAATAATTGACATACAAAAATGCCTTAAAGACAACTATCAGATAGAACTAATAGAGGTCTTAATAACAAGCCCGTTGAGATTAAACACCACCACAAGCGAAAATTGGGAAATTTACTTTAATTTATCAGATGAATATAGCATTGCAGCCCAGCTTTTAAAATTAGATTTATTGTTAAAAAATGAAATTTTAAACGAAGATAGGGTGGGGCTGCAATATATTGATTTAAGGTTTAAAGATAGGGCTTTTTATAAGTAAAATACCAAAATTTTGGTAGCTGAAAAGCTATTATTTTTTTACGCCGCTTATCTTGACAAACCAAATTTTTAGAGGTATTATTAAGCAATGAATAACAACTTTTTTAACAGAGTCAACATAAGCAAGATAGCAAACAGCAAAATTTTGCTGTATTGCGCTGTTTTGGCATTAGTGCTAAAAATTTCTTTGATTGGCATATTAATCAATATACCGCAAAATATATTTTTTGCCGATATAACCGAAAGCGCTCTTATCTATCTTACAAATCAAAGCAGAGAAGAGTCAGGATTAAACTCTTTAGTAGAGAACGAAAAATTAAACCAGGCAGCTGCTTTAAAGGCAAAAAATATGATTGATAACCAGTATTTCAGCCATACGAGCCCAACGGGCATTACTCCATGGTATTGGTTTTCAGAAACAGGGTATGAGTACGAATATGCCGGAGAAAATTTAGCAATCGGATTTTATGATTCAAAAGAAGTTTTTGATGCATGGTCAGCTTCTCCCTCGCATCGTGACAATTTGTTGAACCCAAAATACACAGAAATCGGCACTTCGGTCATGAGCGGATTCGGAGGAAATGATGCAGTTGTAGTTGTACAAATGTTTGCAAGCCAAAAAAAGAAACTAACTCAAACGAAGGAAATTAATAATACAATTGGCAACATCGACCAAGAAAAAAAAGAAAAACAAGAAAGCCAAGCTTTAGAGAGCAACAACACATCTGACAAATCACAGGATTCAAGCCAAATGATACTGGGCGCCCAAAAGAGCGAAGGTAAAAATGATTTTTACTCTAGGTTTTTGAACCAGGTCATATATAACCAAGAAGGATTAGTGCAAGAAATTATTTATGGAATTTCTTTTGTGATAATAGGCATTATGCTTACAGCTATTTTTTTCGGTAGGCCAGTTGAAAACAAAGGGCTTGTTTTTAGATCATTGCTCATATTTATTATTTTATCTGCTGCGATTTTAATTGACAGAGAAATAGTAGTTGCATTTATTCCTCGCCAGGTTAGAATATAAATTTACACTATAAAATTTACTTATGGATAAACAACAAATCAAAAAGATATTAAAATTAGCTATCTTTATATATTTCGCAAGTTTTTTAATTTTAAACTGGAACGATATTTCCTGGGTTTTTAATTACAGGCATGTGTCTGGGCTTTTGAGCGATTTTTTTAACCCTTATTCAGTAACAGATGCCTCATCTTTTGACGACGATTATTTTTATCCAAACCATAGCAAAAATACTGCTTCTAAATCAGAGGTTAAAACAAAATATACAGAAAAGCAAAATGTATTGGAAATACCAAAGTTATCCTTAGAAGCCCCTATCGTTTTTTCTGCCAGCCCTGATAATAACTCTATAATGAAAGACCTTGATTTAGGCGTTGTGTATTACCCCGGGTCTGTTTATCCGGGCGAAGAGGGCCAAATTGTGATTTTAGGACATTCAGCCCCCTTAGGGTGGCCCAAGATAAAGCACGACTGGGTTTTTAGTGAAATAGATAAACTGAACTCCGGGGATCATATTTTAATAAATCTTAATGGCAAACAATACCGTTATGTGGTTACTGAAAAAAATATAGTAGAAAGAGGAGAAAATATCACAGATGTTAACTTAGCAGACAGCAACAACGTTTTAACCCTAATCAGTTGCTGGCCCCCTGGAAAAGATTACCAGAGAATAACCGTTTCTGCAGAATTGCAAGACAATATCTAAAGTATTGACACAAACGGCTTTTTATGATAAGGTGGCGTATTATTGAAATTATTAAATTATTTATTAAAATAATAAAAATATGACTGATAAAGCTAACAAAAATAAATTTTTAAACATTATTTACATGGCACTGTTTTTAGCCATCTTAGTTTTGTTTATGGGTCCAGCTGAAAGAGCGCTTGCTTGTGATTATTACGGAGAATATGGAGATGATTGTATTTATATTGAATGCGATTGCGACGATGATTGCGGAAACTCAACATTTATTGGAGACCCATTCTGCCAAAACGGGAATGTTTACAGGGATTACAGAACTTGTACTTGTTTAAACCCCGGCACAGAAGATGCAGAATGTTCTTGTTCAACCCAGCCAAAATTGTGGTATGAGTGCGAATCATGGCAAACTTGCCAAGATGGTTCCTGCACAAATTTAAATGTTGAATGCAACTCAAACTCTGAGTGCGGAGTAAATGGATACGTAGACGAACCATTCTGCCAAAACGGGGATGTTTACAAAAACTACAAAACATATACCTGTAGCAACCCAGGCACGCCTAATGCATATTGTTCAAACAAGACAACTGCTAAATTGCAGCAAAATTGTACTTCAAACCAGGTCTGTCAAAATGGATCTTGTTCTACAGATTGCACAGCCCACTCTTATAAGCAATGTAGCGGAAGCTATCTTTATTGGTATGATTCTTGTGGAAGCAGGGAAGGTGTGGCTGAGTATTGCGAAAATGGATGCTACAATAATCAATGCAAAGATTATTACAATGTTTCAGTCCAAACAAATTCCGCAACAAACGTTTACAATGAACAAGCAACTTTAAATGGCTACTTGTATGATGTTGGTAGTGATTGCAACACATATGTTTGGTTTGAATACGGACCTACAACAAGCTACGAATATCAAACAACCCACCAATATAAAAACTACAGCGGAAGTTTTAACCAAATAGTAAACTTATACAGCTATAACACTTATCATTTTAGAGCCGCAGCTCAAAATTGTCAGGGAACTACAGTTTACGGGCAAGATAGAACCATCTACAACACAACAGACTCAACTTTAACCATAAACAAAACCGTGAGAAACCTTACAACCGGGTCTGGCTTTGCAAGTTCTGTTTCAGCCAATCCGTTAGATATGCTAATGTTTATGATTACTTTAAAAACATCTGGAAATCAAAGCGCAGGTAATGCTTATGTAAAGGACTATCTCCCAAACAACCTGATATATAAGGGTCAGTTGGTGGTTTCTGGAGCTAACTACACAGGAGACATTAATTCTGGGATAAATATTGGATCATTTTCATCTAATCAAACAGTAACTATAACATATCAGGCGCAGGTAGCTTCAGCGCAGAATTTCAGCTATGGCACTACAACTCTAAACAATTCGGTTTCTGTGACAGGTTCAAACTCAAATTATAATCCGATAAGCAATGCCTCAGTGTTTGTTACAAGGTCAGGAGTTTATGGAGCTAGCACAATATCCACAGGACTTACCAATAATTTCTGGATTGATTCATTCTTCCTGCCTTTGGCTTTAGTATTATTAATTGTTTGGATGTGGAGAGCAGGCATATTCTTTGGAATAGAAAAATGGCTGGATAATAAAAAGAAAGTCCGAAAAACATATAGCTCAGGCAAAGAATTAAATAAAAGAATTGCCACAATTCAAAGAACTGAAAACTAAATTAAATAAAAAAAAATACGGCTCATATCGTGTGAGCCGTATTTTTTTTGGTTTATACTACTTTCTCCCTTCTAAAGCTGACTCTAATGTTTCTTCATCAGCATATTCAAGTTCTCCTCCAACGGGAATTCCCTGGGCTAAATGGGTTATTTTAGGAGTTGGAGTTTTGCCAACCTCTTTTATTTCGCGCTCGACTAAAATAGATGTTGCTTTGCCTTCTGGAGTAGGGTTTAAGGCAATAATTATTTCTGAAAAATTATTTTTTTGGATTCTTTGTTTAAGCTCTTCGATTCTCAGCCCTTTGTTATCATGATTTTTTATCACAGCCATTGTGCCTCCTAATATAAAATAAAGGCCTGTATATTTTTTTGTATTTTCAATAGATATCAAATCAGCTTCTTTTTCAACTATGCACAGCAAATTTTTATTTCTTGATGGGCTAGAGCATATTCGGCAGAGTTTTTGTTCTGCATTTGTCGGTTCAAACGGATTAAAACAAAATTCGCACAAATTAACTTTGTTTTTTAATTCTTGTATGGCTGTAACTAATTCATCAATATTTTGTTTTGGAAGTTTCAAAAGATAATAAACAAATCTATGCGCTGTTCTTGGGCCAACAGTAGGAAAATCCCGAAAAATATTTATTAATTTATTTATAGAATCAGACATTTTCGTTGGAATATTCGCCTTTGTCTAAATTTCTAAAACTGACTCTTTGCTCATCAAAGTAAAGGTCAACTCCGCCAGTGGGTCCATTTCTGTGTTTTTCAATAAGAATTTTAGCTATGTTTGGGTTTAAAGAGTTTTCATTATATTTATCTTCCCTATAAATAAACATCACAACATCTGCGTCTTGTTCGATGGCGCCTGATTCCCTAAGGTCAGCTAATCGGGGAATTTGAGGCACGCGGGATTCTACAGCGCGGGATAGCTGGGAGAGCACAAGCACGGGAACGTTTAATTCTTTTGCTAGTATTTTTAAAGCCCTTGAATTTTCTGTTACTTGCTGCACTGCTGATTGAAATCTGTTCATTGGCTCCATTAACTGCAAATAATCAATAATAATCAAAGATAGCCCTTTGTTGGCTTGCAGTCGCCTTGCCATGGCCCTCATTTGAAGAACATTTACAGAACCAGCATCATCTATATACAAGGGCGCATCTGATAAGCTGCCCATAGCGTGTTGCAGTCTTGAATAGTCATCTTGAGTAAGCCGGCCATTCCGCAGATTCCACATGTTAATGTTAGCTGTGCTTGCTAAAAGGCGGTCAGCCAGCTGGTCTTTAGACATTTCCAGGCTGAAAAGCCCTACGGGCTGATTGTTCAAAACCGCTACGTTTCGAGCAATATCCAGGGCCAAAGAAGTTTTCCCTATAGAAGGCCTTGCAGCTAAAATTATTAAATCAGATTTTTGCAATCCTCCTAAAATTTTGTCTAAGTCAGTAAAATTTGTGGCAAGACCGCGCAACCTGCCTTGATATTTTGAAAGCTCGTCAAGCCGTTCAAAAGTATCAGAAAGTATTTCTTTTATGGGTAAAAATGTTTGAGTTAAAGACCTTTGGCCAATACCAAAAACTGTTTTTTCTGCTTTGTCTAAAAGCTGGTCTACATCCTCTGATTCGTCAAATGCAGAGAGGCCTATTTGCTCTGAGGCAGAAATTAAGTCACGCAATATTTTTTTTTGTCTTACAATTTTTGCATAATTTAAAACGTGTGTGGCGGTTGGGACGCTATTTATTAAAGATGTTAAATATGTTGAGCTCCCTATGTCTTCAAATTTATTTCGTTCTTTTAAGCGAGATGACACAGAAAGAATATCAATAGGGTTTGATTTTGAATATAATTCTGTCATTGCCTGATAAATATCTTGATGCCCGCCCTTATAAAAATCTTCCGGTTTGATTAAATCAACCACTTTTACAATAGCGTCTTTATCCAACATCAAGCACCCCAACAGGCACTGTTCTGCATCAATATTTTGGGGAGGAAGTTTTTCTATGGGTTGATTTGGCATAATAAAAGTTATTTAATACTCCACATTACCAAAACCTAAATTTCATCGCAAGTATTGACAATTGAAATAATTAACTTTATATTATCATTAGCACAGAAAAATCCTTGAAAGGAGACTGCTATGAAAAACAAGTTTGGTTGGGACATTCCTTATCCTCCGGTGTCTACCCGAGTTATGAAAATAATTCTGGAGTTCATTGGAAGAAAAAGGAAAAAAACGCGAAGGATTCTTATGCACAGTGTAAGCGTTTGCGCCCGCGCTTGTGTGTGCGAATTCTATTCTGGCGTGGTCAGCCCAAAACGTCTATCGAGAGAGCTCAGAAGAGAGGTCGCTGAAGATGGCGGCGAATTAGCAGATCTTTTATTGGCTCTTGCCAAAGAATTGAGAAAATAAAAGCCGGCTGGAAGCTTTTCCCCGGCTGTTTTTTTTATTAAAAATTATAAACTCTTGATAGCCGGGCCTTGGCTTGTGTCTTCAACAATATATCCTTGTTTTTCAATCTGCGCCCGGATTTCGTCTGATTTTTGCCAGTCTTTGTTTTTTCTTGCAGTTTCTCGCGTTTTTACCAGATTTTTTATATTCCCCGGGATTTTTTTATTTATTCTTTTAAAATCAATAATTCCAAAAATTTTATTTATTTCTTCAAAAAACTTATAAATTTCAACTGCTTGTTTTTTTGATATTAATTTTTTCTCTAGAAGCGGATTTGTTTTTTTAATGAAATTGAATAAAACAGCAAAGGCCTTTGGGGTGTTAAAATCATCCGCTAACTCAGCATAAAAATCGTCTTTTAATTTTTTAATGGTTTTAGAATTTAATTTTTTGGATTTGTTTTGGATTTCGGATTTCGAATTTCGGATTTTTCGTAAGTATTCTTCAATTTTTTCTAGCATTGATTTTATCTCAATCATATTTGACTCTGTATAGTCAACTGGGCTTCTCCACAAATTTTTTGCCACAAAAAAGCGTAATTGATTAGCAGGGTGCCTTTTCAAAAAGTCACTTATTGTAATAAAATTTCCAAGGGACTTAGACATTTTTTGTCCATTAACAGTAAGCACTCCAACATGCATCCAGTAGTTTACCATGGGTGATTTTCCTGAAATTGCTTCCATTTGGCTGACCTCAGCCTGGTGGTGGGGGAATAAAAGCTCCAGTGCTCCTCCATGGATATCATACTGCGGACCAAAAAACTTTTCTGTTATTGCTGTATCTTCAATATGCCAACCAGGCCTCCCCAAACCCAGGGGGCTTTTCCACGACGGCTCAGACTCGTGCTCTTTTAGTTTCCATAAGCAAAAATCGCCACGGTTTTTTTTGTACCTGCTGTAATCGATTCTTGAAATAGCATCTTCTGCATCAAGAGCTGTTCTGCCAGCCAACTTGCCGTAGTCCTTAAATTTTGAAATATTATAATAAATTCCGTCTCCTTTTATTTCGTAAGCATATCCTTTTTCTATCAAGCGTTTTACCTGGCTGATAATTTCTTTAATGTGGCTTGTAGCTCTTGCGTATTTTGAAACACTGTCTATGCCCAAGGCCTTCATGTCTTTTAAATGCTCTTTTTCAAATGCAACAGCCAATGCTTTTGGCAAAACGCCCTTTTCCCTTGCTCTGCCAATAATCTTATCATCTAAATCTGTTATATTTTGTAAATAAAAAACCTTGTATCCGATGCTTCTTAAGTATTTTACAAAAATGTCAAAAGTAATAAAAAGTTTTGCATGTCCAATATGAGAGTAATCGTAAACAGTGGGTCCGCATACAAAAAGATTTATGTTTTTGCCTTTTTTGGGCTTTAATAAATCTTTTTTCTTTGTAAGCGTATTAAATATTTTTATTTTTTGCATATTTTTTTATTAACTCTTTATTTACGGGTTTATTCAGGGGAGTTAAATTTTTAATGTCAGACACTTTGAATAAAATGCTTATTATAGTAAAGATTACTGAACCCCAGAGAATATAAATAAAAATTTCTGAAAGGGAATTGGGCCACATAATCAAAATAACAGCAAAAACCACTGATTGCAATACCATTTTTGTTTTTCCAAAAATGTTTGACTTGGCAGACCCGCCCTTTGACTGCAGATATGCTGAAATTAAAAGATTGGCCCCCTCTGATATTATCAATACAAGCAACAATAATTTATATTTAAAAATTAAGCTATAAAAAGCGATTGGAAGAATTAACATTCTGTCAGCTAAGGGATCTAAAGCTGCTCCAAACTCTGTTTCTTTTTTAAAAAATCTTGCTACAGATCCGTCTAAAAGATCAGAAAAAATTCCTAATAAAAATAAAGAGATTATCAGGAGCTTATTTTCTATTCCAAAAAATAAAAGAACTAAGATTACAACACCTATAAAAACTCTTGTCCAGCTTAAATGATTGGGCGTTATTTTTTTTGACCAAAATCTTTTAATAAAAATAAAAAGAAGCCGGTCTCTAAGTTTATCAATTTTTTCCAAAAAAAATTTTAGATCTTCTAAAAACTTTCTCATTAAGTAATCCTACCAAAATCAGATTATCTTTTCAAACTCAACTGGCTGTGATAAGCTTGATAAATAATATGAAAAAAATAGAGCTTCTTTTTATAATAATATCAGCATGTGCCACAGCGTGGGTGCTTAATGATTTTTTAATAGGATATGGGTTGCCGGTTGATTTGTTTTTTGCGCTAATTTCTTGCATGGCGCTCTCAACAGCTTTTCTTGTTTTTTTCTGGATTGGGCAGCAATTGGGCAAGAAGTTTTTATTTATTTTTCAGGCAACAAAACATTTATTAGTAGGGGCGCTGGCCACTGTTATTGATTTAAAATTATTCGAATTTTTAGTTTTTTCTTTTCCTATAATGCCCATGTTTGCAAAATCAATTTCTTTTATAATAGCTGTTGTTGCAAAATACAGGGGAAATAAATATTGGGCGTTTGAGCAGACAGAGACAGAGAACACATTGAAAGAATTTGCGCATTTTTTTGCCTTAACGGCCGTCGGTTTGATACTGGATGTCGGAGTTTTTTATTTTTTAACAGAAATTACAGGTCCACAGCTTGCAATGCCAGAGGGAATTTGGTTAAAATTAAGCGTATTGGCAGCAGCAGTTGTGGCTGCTATATGGAATTTCACAGCATATAAATTTTTTGTCTTTAAAAAATAAATCTACTAAAAGGTCCGATCGGACGTTTTAGTAGACCAACAACTCACCGCGGTGAGTTGTTAAAACAAAAAAACAAGCGCAGGGACCCCAAAGAGTATGCGCTTTTACGATAGAATAGAGAACTGACAGGCAATTCGCTGTGCACAGCGAATTTTTGTGTTTTGTACTATGAGATACGAGGTGCCCGAGTCACCTATAAACACTAAGATGGTCGTACGAAATCGTACCATCCCTCCTGTCAGTTCCAAATCTGTCTTAATCTCAATATATTCATATTATCATACTATTAAGTCATTGTCAAGGGCTTGAAGGGGATTCTGCCTTTTGGTATAAAAAACTATATGTCAGTTGTATTATATAGAAAATATAGGCCGCAAAAGTTTTCAGAAGTAGTGGGGCAGGAGCATGTAGTGAAAACCCTTACCAATTCTATTTTGGGAAATAATATTTCCCATGCTTATTTGTTTACAGGCCCAAGAGGAAGCGGAAAAACCACCATTGCCCGGCTTTTTGCTAAAGCCATAAACTGTGAAAAACTTGACGGGGTAGAGCCCTGCAACAAATGCTCTTCCTGTACAGAAATAATAGAAAACAAATCAATGGATTTAATTGAAATTGACGCTGCTTCCCACAGAGGCATTGATGATGTAAGAGAATTGAGAGAAGGTATAAGGTTTGCACCTGTAAAATCAAAATATAAAATTTTTATAATTGATGAAGCCCACCAGCTGACAAAAGATGCAGCCAATGCTTTGCTCAAAACACTGGAAGAGCCACCAGCCCATGCAGTATTTCTGTTAGCTACCACAGAAGCCCATAAAATGATTTCTACAATTGTATCAAGATGCCAAAGGTTCGACTTTAAGCGCCTCCAAACGCCAGAAATCATTAAAAAATTAAATTTTATCTCGAAAAAAGAAAATATAAAATTTGAAGACGCTGCCTTGTCTTTAATTGCTTTGAATGCACGGGGATCATTTCGCGACGCTGAATCATTGTTAGACCAATGCATGAACTTTGCGGGCAAAGAAGGAATAGTAAAAGCTAAAGACATCAAAGAACTGCTTGGAGTTGTAGAAGTGAGACAAATAGCCCAATTTGTTGATTTTCTTATTTCAAAAGACGCCAAACAAGCCGTATTATCATTAAATTCAATGGCAGATAACGGAGTTGACCTTCAGGAATTTGCCAAAACGCTTGTATTTTATTTGCGCCAAGCATTACTTTTTAAAATTAATCCTGATTTTCTAAACCCGCAAAATTCAGGGCTTTCTTTTGAGGAATTAAACAAAATTAAAGCCCAAACTGCTGGTCTTTTGCAAAAGGACATTCAAAATATGCTGGAATTTTTTGTTGATGCAGAAAACAGGATAAAATATTCGTCTGTAAGCCAGCTTCCTTTAGAGCTTGCCATAATCAACATAACCCACCAAGAATCCTAAAATTTATCCACAGCTTGACTTTTTAAATTGTGGTATAATAAATAAAAATTTAAAAAATAAAATTATGGCAGATCCACAACTTATAGATTACATAAAAAAAGCAAGGTCAGCCGGGCAAGGAGATGATCAAACCAAAACTTTATTGGTTCAAAACGGGTGGTCAGCTGAAGAAATAAATCAGGCGTTTTCAGCTATTAATCAACCTAAACCTGCAGAGCATCAAGTTTCAGGCCAGCCAGAAATAAATATACAGCAAAGACCATATCAAGCAAAGCCATCTCAAACATTTCAAAATAGGTCCCAACAGCAATATGAAAAAAAACCTACGCAATCTTTAAGTCCAGAAACCCTCTACCAAAAACAGCCAATGGATTCACAAATGCCAAGAACAAAGAGTAGGGGAGGATCAGGTTTGGTTCTGAAACTTTTAGCTATATTTATTCTTCTCGCTGTTATTGGGGTTGGAGGATATTTTGCACTATCACAGGGAGATTTTATTAATAGTGTTTTATCTTACTTTTCTCCAAAAGTAGAAATTGATTCAACTCAGCAAAACCAAACCCCCGATGGAGGAGAAGATACAAACCTAACAGGCACAACTCCAGCCCAATCAGAATTATCAACAAAAACTCTTGTCACTGTCCCAGACGAATATGATGCTTCTAAAATCAATGTGACTGCTTTTAACCAAAGCAAAGATAAGGCAGCTTATTGCGCGCCCTCGAAGCTAGATGCTTACTCAATTTCCTGTTTTTTGAACGGTCAGAAATTTTTAGACATTCCTTACGCAAAACGGCCTTACTGGATTGGAATAAGCCCCAATGGGCAAAGAATTATTCTTTTATTTTACAGCTCAACAACAAAAAAATCATTTATTTTTGAAAACGGCATAGAGAGCAAGCTTTACGATGGATCCATAACTTACCCAAAATTTTCACAAGACAGCAAAAATTTTATGTTTATGATAATGGGCAATGACGGCAAGAGTTTTGTTGTTTTTAATGATAAAGAGTTTCCAGTTCACGAAAAAATATTCACTGAGCCCGAACTAAGCTCAGATGGAAAGTACGTTTTATACGGGGCTCGCGACGGAGAAAGCATACTATGGGTTGCAGATGAAATTCAGCCCGTAGATCAGAATGAATAAAACAATTATACCTATATTTATTTTAACAGCACTAGCCGCTATTTTAATAGCGGTTAGTTTGTCTTTGGTTCCCCTAAAACCGCCGGTTCTAACAGCCGGACTATCTGCTAAAATTACAAAACCAAAAGAACAAACTTACACAAAAATTTTATTTGTCGGGGATATTATGTTAGACAGGGGAGTAAAATATTATTCAGAAAAAAATAGTGGCAATGATTTTGTTTTTTCCGCCAAAGGCGGACCAGCCTCTGGCTGGGAAACATTATCAGATTTTCTCAAAAGCCAAGACCTTGTTGCAGCCAATCTTGAAGGCCCTATCACAGAAAACAAGTCAATAAGCATAACAGCTAAAATGGAAAGTCCTGAAAGCTTTTTCTTTACCTTTGATCCAAGTTGGGCTGAAACCCTTTCAAAAAATAACATTAAATTGGTTAACTTAGGAAATAATCATATTTTAAATTTTAGCGGGGAAGGACTACAGTCAACAAAAAAATATTTAACAGAAGCTGGTATAGATTATTTTGGTTCTCCTGATAATCCAAAAAGCATAGTAAAAGAAATAAACGGCATTAAAATATCGTTCATCAGCTACAATGAGTTTTCTACCTACAGAAACATTGAGGCAGATATGACCATTAAGGAAATTCAGGAAGCTGAAGATACATCTGACATTGTAGTTGTTTTTTGTCACTGGGGTGTCGAATATTCAGCAGAACCATCCAACGCGATTAAAGAGATAGGCAGACAATTTATTGATAACGGCGCTGATCTAGTTATCGGGACGCACCCTCACGTAATACAGCCAATAGAAGTTTATAAAGGCAAACGAATTTATTATTCATTAGGAAACTTTATCTTTGATCAATATTTTTCTGAAGAAACAAAAAAGGGCATGGGTGTAATTTTAAAAATCAATGACCAAAACAAAAAACTGGAATTTGAAGAAATAAATTTTTATATGCAATCAAATAGCCAAACAATAATTACTGAATAGATTGAAAAATTTAACAAAAAATGGTAATATTTTAATGCATCATTCCGGGGTCGTCTAATGGTAGGACAACGGGTTTTGGATCCGTTTATCTAGGTTCGAATCCTAGCCCCGGAACATGAATTTAACTGACGAAAATTTTGAAGAGCAAGTTAAGAGCACAGAAAAAATGGTGCTCGTTGATTTTTTTGCTGAATGATGCGAGCCATGTAAAATATTAGCCCCGGTTTTAGAAAAGATTGCAGAAAACCTAAAAGAAAAAGTAATTTTATTAAAAGCTAATCTTGATGATGTTCCCAAAACAGCAGGGAAGTTTGGGGTTGAAAAAATTCCTACTGTAATTTTATTTAAAGACGGCAAGCCAATTTCTGGTTTTATGGGATTAGCTTCAGAACAAGCCATAAAGGACTGGATAGTTGCAGCTGAACCCAATGTTAACGCTATCATAGAAAGATATGACAATTACGCAAAGTCAAACGGGTTTAGATTAAATCCTGATAAAAAAATTGTTGAAGGAATCATAAAAGGGCTTTTGGCTAACGAAAAAAAACACGGTAAAAAATTCTGTCCTTGCAGAAGAATTTCAGGGAATAGTGAAGAGGACGCAAAAAAGATTTGCCCCTGCGATTTTCACAAACAAGAAATTGAAAAAGACGGCCATTGTTTCTGCAATTTGTTCGTAAAATAATTCATCCGCAAAACAGCAAAGGGCTTGACATGGCCCTTTTTGTATGATAAGATAGTAAAATCTGCACAACAAGGTGTGCAAAAAGTCGTTCCCTACAACCCCTTTCACAAGGAGGATCTATCGTGAAGAAGTGGCTCGACGCTTTGCTGGTGGTCGTAGTCATTATGATGATTGTGATCACAATGACCCTCAATTCGGCGACGGTGGCAAGCAACTGCCCGCCCGCCGCGGACCCGATGGTGACGATGACGGCGATCCTGCCGACGGTTCAGGGGGTGCCGATCGCCGAGGAGGTCGTCGTGCTCGAAATCAACGCGACCGACTGCACGGGTCAACTTACGGCCAAAAAGAAGCCGACCGCCACGGTTACCCGGACTTACAGAATGTATGCCCAGACGGCGATCACGACGAAGGCGACCACCCGGCCGTACCATCACCTGAAGGTGGGCTGAGTTCGGCGTTGCTACCGAGAGTAGTAACGCAACGGTGATACGACGAGCCAAGACCTACGGGCGAGGCCCCAGAGATTCAAACCGGATCCCTGGGGCGCTTTTTTTACAAAAAATCTATCTTTTGATATAATCAAACAAAACAATTAAAATTAAGAACTGGAAAAAATGATTAAAATATTTCAAAAAAAGATAAATGACAAAGAGGTGAGAGAAGTGTCGGGGTTTAAACCCGGCTCTTGGATTAGAGTTTATGATACAAATGAAAAAGAATTAGCTGAATTAGAAAAAAAATTTAAAACCGACGCTGACATACTAAAAGACGCTCTAGACCCTTATGAAGTCCCGCGCGTTGAAGTTGATAATGGTATTGTTTATATATTTACAAGAACTCCTCAGGCAATAGCTGAAAAAATTAATACCTCACCTTTGCTGATTGCAGTGGGAAGTGATTTTGTAATGACTGTCTCAAAAACAGAAAACCCTGTTTTAACCAAATTTATTAAAAACGAACCGGACTTTGCAACAACGCAAAAAACTCAGCTGGTTTTAAAATTCCTTTTTGAAATAATGAAGTCCTATAATTCTTTTCTGACCGGGATTAGCAGAAGCGTAAGAGAAACAGGGGATAGGGTAAGCAAAATTAATAATAAAACAATTATAAGCTTTGTTAATTCAGAGGAGGTCTTGAATGATTTTTTATTGGCTTTAACCCATACAAACCCATCTCTACAAAAAATAATGAGTGGAAAACTTATAAAATTATACAAACAAGATCAGGAGTTAGCAGAAGACTTAGTTTTGAATACAGAACAACTGATTGAGCTTTCAAAATCATCTCTTAAAAACATTGTTAATATCAGAGAGGCCTATTCAACAATAATTACCAATGACCTTAACAAGGTTATTAAGCTATTTACTTCTCTTACTGTTATACTGACCATTCCCACTATAATAGCCAGCTTGTATGGAATGAACGTAGCCTTGCCGTTATCTCAAAGATTGGATGCTTTTTGGTTAATAACTTTTGGAATAACAGTAATTGTTGCTGTGATTTCGTTTATTTTTGCCAAAAAGCGCTGGCTGTAATTGACAAAAAGTTTTAAAGAGTTAGTGTAAAGGTAGATACAATTTATTTTATATGTCCTTGGAGGAAGGATAAAAAATATATGAAAAACAAAATTATTAAAATTAGTTTTTTTATTGCAGTTTTAGCTGTTGCGGCTTTAATTGGCGTTTCAACTTTTGCAGTAGAGTCGCCAACAGCAGATGCTGGGCCTAATTTATATTTAGATTCAGGTCAAACAGGCATACTTCAAGGATCTGGCACAGATCCAAACGGATATAGTTTAAACTACTACTGGAACTGCACTGGTGGTTCTTTGTCAAACAATTCTATTGCCCAGCCAATCTATACAGCGCCACATATATATCAGTTTAATAATCAGGCAACTTTTACTTGCAATTTAACTGTTACAAATTCTTACGGTTATTCTAGCTCTGACCAAACAACAATTTATGTAAATTACGGCAACGCAGGAAATTTACAAGTACAAACAAATTCTGCAACAAGCATCTCTGGCAACCATGCAACCCTTAATGGTTACGTTACAAACCCTAATTATGGGAACACTGTTTATGTCTGGTTTGAATGGGGTACAGGAACAAATTACGGTAACGAAACTTATCATCAAACCAAAAGTGGTTCCGCTTCTTTTGTCCAAAACATATCTAATCTTTCTTCGGGCACAACTTATCATTTTAGGTCAGCTGCCAGATTAAGCAATGGGTATACAGTTTACGGCCAAGATAAAACTTTCAACACTTCAGGAACAGCCCCTGAAAATTTAGTTGTAACCAAAAAAGTAATAAATTTAACTTCTGGAAATTTAAACTGGCAAACCTCTGTTTCAACTAAACCAGGAGATATATTAAGCTTTGTCACAACAGTAAAGGCTCAATCGGCTGACGCGCACAATGTTTTTGTTAAAGACACTTTACCTCAAAACTTTATTTACAAAGGAAACCTGACACTGAACTCCAATATAAATTATTCTAGCAACCCTATGTCTGGAATTAACATTGGCACATTGCCTGCAGGCCAGGTATATGTAATAGCTTACCAAGCACAAGTGCCTTCAGCTCAAAACTTTTCTTATGGAACAACTACATTAAGCAGCGGAGTTGTGATTTCAAGCTCAAATGCAGAAAGTAAAACTGCCAGCACTCAGGTTTCAGTGAATAATTCAATTGTTTCTGGAGCAGTAAATGTGCCAACGGGCATTACAAACACTTCACTTAACGATTCTTTGTTTTTGCCAATAATTATTATACTAACTGCTTTCTGGCTTTATTTTTCTGGTAGTACCAATAAATTTGCAGACTGGCTAAGAAAAACCAAAAAATAGGCGATAACTTTGTATGGATTGACATAAATAAGAAAAGATGTTATACTGGATACAGTTCATTTCTTCAACCCACACCAATGGAATGGAGGTTAAGATGAAGGAACATCTGTTTGGGCTGAAGCAGGCCTTACTCTGCCTGCTGGGAATCGGAATTGGAGCAGGATCTCTTTTTTTCCAGAACTGTTGGCTAAAAGGGGGTTCGCTCGCAGACACTCCGGGGAAGATAGCGTTGGACCTAAGTGTCACAATGGCATCTGTGCTGTTTGTAATGATAGGTTCAGCTGCTGCCGGGCACGCTATATTCTTTGGCGCGCCCGAATATTTTCGCAGATTACGCGCCCGTTAAGGAGCCAAGGGAGGACCGCAAATCCTCCCTGTTTTTTTACAAAAAAAGAGTTATAATAACATAACTAAATTTTTATGGCGCTTGATTTATCAAAACTAAATAAAGAACAAAAACAAGCTGTTCTACATAAAAATGGCCCGCTTTTAATTGTGGCTGGCGCTGGCACAGGAAAAACAACTGTTATTACACAGAGAATAGTAAGTTTAATAGAAAAAAAACTGGTTAAGCCAGAAGAAATTTTGGCCGTAACTTTTACAGAAAAAGCGGCCTCAGAAATGGAAGAGCGGATAGATAAGCTTTTAGAGTTTGGGTATATTGACTTGTGGGTATCTACTTTCCATTCTTTTGCAGAAAGAGTTTTAAGAGAAAACGCTTTGGATATTGGGTTATCGCCAGATTTTAAAATTTTAGACAGCGTATCCTCTTGGCTTATGGCAAGGCAAAACTTAGATAAATTTGAATTGAACTACTATAAAGCGCTGGGAAACCCCACAAAATTCATTCAGTCGCTTATTTCTCATTTTTCCCGATGCAAAGATCAAGAAGTTTATCCTGGAGATTATTTAGAATACGCAGAAACATTAAAAATATCTGATGACATTCCAGAGGGCGGGGAAGCAGAAAGAATAAAAGAAATAGCAAATGCCTATCATGTTTACCAAAAAATTCTTTTAGATAATAATGCTTTGGATTTCGGGGATTTGATAAATTATTGCTTAAAATTGTTTAAAAAAAGGCCTTTGATATTGGCAAAATACCAAAAAAAATTTAAATACATTTTGGTTGATGAGTTTCAAGACACAAATTGGTCACAGTATGAGCTGATAAAACTTTTAGCAGAACCCAAAAATAATTTAACAGTGTGCGCAGATGATGACCAAAGCATTTACAAATTCAGGGGTGCATCGTTTTCAAATATTGTGCAATTTACAAAGGATTATTTTAATGCAAAGCAAATTTCTTTGGTTAAAAACTACCGTTCCTGCCAAAACATTTTAGATAAATCACATGAATTTATAAAGCAAAACAACCCCGACAGATTGGAATTTATAAATAAAATAAACAAAAAACTAACGGCTGAAAAAAAAGAACAGGGGGCAATAGAGCACATACACGCAAAAGATTTAGAAAGCGAAGTGGGCGAAACCCTTAAAAAAATTTTAGAAATTCTTAAAAAAGACAAAACAGCTGCTTATAGTGATTTTGCTATTTTAGTAAGGGCAAATGATTCTGCTATTCCTTTTATCAGGGCGCTGGAAGGGGCAAACTTGCCTTACCAGTTTTTAGCTTCCCGAGGGCTTTATTCAAAGCCGGTTATTTTGGACGTAATTTCTTATTTTAAGCTTTTAGACAATTACCATGAAGGAACAGCAGTTTACAGAATATTAAACCTGCCATTTTTAAAAATTTCAAACACAGATATTGCTTTTATCACCCAATACAGCAGAAAGCGCACAAAATCACTTTTTGAATCTTTGCAGGATGCGGTTCTTATCCCTTCAATTTCAGCTAAAACACAAGAAAAAATATCTTTTATCTTAAGTTTGGTAAAAAAACATACTCAGGCAGCCACAGAAAGGCCAGTTTCTGAAATCTTGGTAAATTTTTTAGAGGACTTTGGGTATTTAAAACATTTAGTCCGCAAAGATTCTAAAAATGAGCTTGATTTGCTGGACCAATTTTACAAAAAAATTAAAAAGTTTGAAGAATCAGCGCTTGATCCAAATTTAAAAAACTTTATGTATGAAATGAACATGGAGTTAGAGTCTGGCGAACAGGGCAAGCTTGAATTTGACCCAGAACAAGGCCCTGACATGATAAAAGTAATGACGATACACTCAGCTAAGGGTTTGGAGTTTAAACATGTTTTTTTAGTTAATATGGTTGATAAAAGATTTCCCACAATTGAAAGAAAAGATCCCATTGAGCTTCCTGACAAGCTGATAAAAGATATAAAACCAAGAGGGGATGTGCATCTGCAAGAAGAAAGACGGCTTTGTTATGTTGCTATGACAAGAGCAAA
>CAYNHB010000010.1:22615-27692 GCA_964397155.1 uncultured Candidatus Saccharibacteria bacterium | reverse complement strand
TAACGTTTTCAAGAGCTGTTAAGTTTTGCAATAAATTAAACTGTTGGAAAATAAATCCTATTCTTTTGCCTCTTTCCTGAGCCAATCGGTCTTCAGAAAAACTTGAAATATCCTCTCCTTCCAAAAACACCCTGCCTTTTGAGGGAACATCTAAAAGCCCAAGCATGTACATTAAAGTTGATTTTCCAGATCCAGAAGGGCCCATTATAGTTACAAAAGAACCTGGATTTATTCCCAGATTTACGCCTTTTAAAACAGGCAGTTCAATCTTCCCTAAATTATAAATCTTCCAAACATCTTCTAATTTTATTAAAGCTTCTGGCATATTATCTTCTTCCAGTTACAACTTCTTCCCCTTCCTGCAACCCAGAAATAATCTCAAAATAATCATCTCCCTCAAGCCCCACTTCAATTTGGCGCTCTTCCACCTGGCCGTTGTTTACTATCTCCACCATATCTTTGCCTTCAATACTCTCAACGGCATTTTTTGGGACTCTTAAAACATCACCTTTTTTATCTGTTTTTATGATCAAGTCAGCTGTCATTCCGGATCTTATGCCATCAATATCATTTGAAAAATCAATGGTTACTTCGTAATAAACAACCTGATCAACTATTTTTTCAGCAGGATCTATTGAAACCACCTTGCCTAAAAGCGGCTCTCTTGGAAAAGCAATCAAAGTAACCTCAACCTCATTGTCAACTTTTAATTTGACTACATCCTGTTCATAAACGTCCACTTTTATTTGGAATGGGTTTGAAGAAAGCAAATTAACCACTGCCTGACTTGATGAAACAATCTCGCCTGCCTTGGCATTAATTTTTGTAATTTTCCCGTCTAGTGGGCTTCTTAAATAAGCATCATAAATTTGAGCTTGATACAAACTAACATTTGCCTCTGCCTGCCTTATTTGGGCTAAATAAACATCAACATCTTCCTGTCTTGGCTCCGCATTTCTTAAAGCCAAATTGCTTTCTGCTGACTGTAAAGCTATTTTATAAGAAGAAATGCTTTGCTGAGAGCTTGTAATATTAGTTATCGCTGTGTTGATGTATCCTTTTTGAGTATCTAAAGAAGTTTTATCTGTTGAAGAAACATCAAAAAAATAAGTACCCTCATCCACTGTTTCTCGCACAATTTTCAAGGAAGAAGAAATTTCCTGCAAAAACTTTGTTATTTCAGAAATCGCATTATCAATATTATTTTGGCTGGGGTCACTGTTAACAGCATCTAAATATTTTTTAATCTCATTTACATTTTTTTGTATTTTATCCCTGTTTTCGATTACTCTAATTCCCGGCTGGTCAACTAAAGAAAAATAACTATCCTGGATATCATCCACTGCATTAAGGGCATTATAGGACTTTGTGTAGGTATCTATAATCGTATTTATGGCACTGCTGTAAGCGCCGGCCAAATTCTGCTTAGCAGAATCCCTTGCGTCTTCATAAACTTTAATGTCTTCTTGGGTGTACCCATTAACTAACTTCTGATACTGGGCTTTTGCAACATCAAGAGCCGCTTGATAATTTTTAAGTTGCTGATTAAGTTGGTTAATATCCAAACTGGCCAAAATTTGCCCTTTTGTTACTTCCTGACCCACAAACACTTTTATGCTTTCAATTTTTCCCAATGCCTTGAATCCCAAGCTTATATTGTCTGTTGCCTGTACGCTCCCTGTTTCTGAAATCTCTTGGACAACCTCTCCCCTATCCACTTTTTCTAAAATATAACCTTCAGTAGGATCTTTAAGCAGTTGCTTGACACTATAATAGCCCACAACAAGCAATATAATAACTATTATTATAAGCCATGTTTTGCTGATATTAAATTTTCCTATTTTCATATTTTTAAAAATTAAAAATTTATAAATTATATGCTAAATGTTCTCGCGCCCTTCAGCCAAACTCCAAACTTACAATCCTGGCTATGGGGCGGAGGCGATGGTTGTCTTAAAACAGAAACTGCTTCCTTAAAAATTTCATGAATATCAGAGGGGTTTGTTTCTATTTCCAAAACTTCTTTGCGAAACGGCAGGCGGTCAATGAATCCCCTGCTTTTATCCACAATATAAAATGCCAAATATCCTTTTTTTGTGGTTTCAAATCCGTTTTTTTCCATTAAATATGTATAAGTGTCTAGCTGAAGCTGAAACCTGTCATAAATTTTTGCCACAGAACTTCCGGTTGATTTGTAATCAAGAGGAGCTATTTTCCCGTTGAATTCCAAAACATCATCTACTGCCCCAAAAAGCGTTGCTTTCAAATCCTGATCATAATACCTTATTCCTGCAAAATTATCACGCCACTGATTAAGCAATTTTTGGTTTTCAAATAATTTAGCTTTTATATTATTTTGCTCTAATAAAGGATGAGGCAAACCCTTTGCCCTATAAGTATCGAATTCTTCTTTTAATAAAGCATCTACCGCAGAATTTAAAGCATAAGGATATGGCGGAGGCCTTTTAATTCCCAAATTCTTATCAAGCCAAAAACAATGCGGACACTCAAGATAAAGATTCAGTGAGCTTGGTGAAAGCTTAATTGGCCTCTGGCTCGTCATTACAATATATTACCATAATTAGATTTAATTTTCAATTTTCAATGAATTATTAATTTCTTAATTTTTAAAACAGTGGCTTTTTGCCGTTCGGCAAAAAACCGGATAGATAGTTTTGTGGTATCTCTAACTTTTTTGTCTCGAGACAAAAAAGTTGTAAAGTCGCACAATAATAAATTATCTAATACCCACCCATCGCCATTTGTTGTACTGGTCTTTGTGGAATTTCCAGTTGCTGTATTTATACTTTTTGAGTAATTTAGTAATTTCTTTTTTTTGCGGAGGGTCAAATTCCATAAAAATTACTCCATTCTTATTTAAATGATCTTTAGCTTGTTTCAAAAATTTTTTAACATAAAAAAGCCCGTCTGACCCTCCAAACAATGCTTTCTCGGGCTCGTATTTTAAAACTGATTTCTGGACTTTGTTTTTATTTTTTTTTGGTATGTATGGCGGATTTGCAAAAATATAATCAAACTTGCCTTTTATGTTACTAAACACATCCGACTTCACCACAACATATCTTTTTTTCCTCACAAATCTCTTATTCGCTCGAATTAGAGATAGGTTTGTTTGTGAGTTTGAGTTTAGAGATAAATTTATTTTGGTTTGTTCTATACATTTTTTGTCATTGTCCGCAAAGACAACATTCACGTTTTTAATATACTTTAAAACAGCAATTCCAATACACCCAGACCCGGAAAAAACATCCAAAACCTTAATCTTTTTACAACCAGAACACCCTGACAAACTGGAGTTTGTAAGGGTGTGTGTAATGGTTTTTTGGACCCAAAATTCGGTTTCGGGGCGCGGAATTAACGGTTTTTTTGACAAATTAATTCTGCATCCTAAAAACTCAGTAAATCCTATTACATAATCTAACGGCTCACCTATCTTGAGCCGTTCAATGTCTCTGTAAAACGCCTTTGTGGGCCTGCCTGAATATTTTTCTTTTAAAAGCCAGGCAACTTCTTTTTTGTTTTGCATTATCAAAGATTAACATAAAAATTATAAAAATAAAAAGGGACCAGTTGGTCCCGATTGCCAGAATTGTATGGCAACTTCTAGTCCTAAGCTGCTTCAGAAATAATGTCCTTCTCGCAAATAACAATCGGCAGAAGCGCCATGCGCACAAAAAGACCAAAGGCAACCTGTTCTCTCAGGCAGATAACGCGCGGGTCGTCCTCTACTTCAGGACGAATTTCCATGACACTAGAATCAATAGGCAGAGGGTGTGTGACGATTGCGTAGCCGGGTAAAAGATCCATAACGTTCTGATCAATTACCAGATAGTCCTTCCGCCCATTGCGACGCATCCTTTGGCGAGCTGACTGCCATAGATGGCTTCTCCACCATCCGTTGGCATATTCTTTTTGATCGCGAATGACGTACACAGCGTCAAGCTCTGGAGCAACTTCGCGGATGTCGTTGTGCTCAACATACCAAACGCTATTTTCGCTGAGATGGGACAAAATATCTTCATTCATGCGTGAACGTTCAGACGAAATCAAGAATAGCCTGACTCCGCTGAACTTGCTCAGCATACATGCAAGCGACCTAGCTGTTCTGCCATTTTTAAGATCGCCCATTAAAGCAATGACTTTGCCGTCCACTCCGCCGAGCTTCTCGTGTAATGTTAATATGTCGAGGAGCGCCTGAGTTGGATGTTGGCCAGGTCCGTCACCAGCATTGATAATAGGAACTCTAGAGTATCTTGCTGCAAGTTCAGCCGCGCCAACTTGGTAGTGGCGCAGAACAATCGCACCAGAATAAGGATCGGGAAAATATTGGTTCCAATTTTGAATTGTGTGCTTAAGTGACTCGCCTTTTGCCGCAGAAGAAAACACGCGCGCATCCTCGGTCTGGAAAGGAACTTCTCCTCCACGATAGCTCATAGCCATCTGGAATGATCCCCTAGTCCGCGTGCTTGGCTGATAGAAAAGTGAAACAATCCTTCTGCCTGCCAACATTCTATCGCCACGGAGTTCGAAGATTCCACGCATTCTCTTGGCTCTAGGAAAAAGCACTTTTTCAAGCCATTGGCGCGAGAACTGCTGTGCCCTAAGAACATGTGGCCATCCGTCGAATCTAACGTCCATGAGTTTCTCCTTCATGACTAGTTGGAAAAGAACGCATTTTTTCTAATGCTACGCTTGTGGCATAAATTGTCAAGGACTTATCCACTGCTAAAACCCAAACGGCTCAGCACTAAAAGTGCTGAGCCGTTCACTATAATAGCCCAGACAGCAGTCTGGGCTATTTTTATACTTATTCTTTATTCTTTTTTTCAATGTAAGAACGGTACAACCGATATAAGAAATAAATCAGCATCAGCAAGAGTATAAGCCAGCACAACCAACACAAATTTTTGAAAAAGCTTATCAATTTTTGCAAAGGCAAGGCTGCCAAAAATTCAGATGGCTCTTGTTCTAAATCAACTATTTCAAAATCACCTTCTGTTGAATCACCTTCTGTTGAATCACCTTCTGTTGAATCACCTTCTGTTGAATCACCTTC
>CAYNHB010000010.1:0-22515 GCA_964397155.1 uncultured Candidatus Saccharibacteria bacterium | reverse complement strand
TGTTGTTTCTCCCAAAATACTGCCGGTAGTAGTTTGGCTTCCGCTACTGCTTCCTGTTCCCCCAGTTGGCTGAACGGGCCCCCCCGTGCCTGTGTATACTTCTTGCTCCTCAGGAGGCAACTCATCTTCTGGGCCCTCTGTTGAAGCCCCTGTTGAAGCCCCTGCTACCTCTTCAGATTTTTTAAAGCTGACTGAAATTGTGTGGTTTGAAAGCACATTTCCAAAAACATAAATATTCATAGCTCCCACAGAAACATCATCAACCAAAATATCTTCCACTTCATATCCTTCATTAGGGGTTATTGTGTATATTTTGCTATACCCATAATTTACAGCCACAACTCCCAAAGGATCAATAGATCCATTTGGGCCTGCAGAAGATGTAATCATATAAATTGGAAGTCCACCTCCGCCTCCGCCTCCTCCGCCTCCGCCATTGCTTGGAAGCTCATAAAAAGTGGCCTCAATTGTGTGGTTTGCCAAAACATCATAAAAAGTATAAGTTGCCACATCTCCCGCAGAAACAGAATCCACTAAAACATCTAAAATTCCGCACCCAGAATTTGCTGAAATATCAAACATTTGGTCATTGCCCTCGTCCACAGAAATAACTCCTGATGGCTGAATAGTGCCACACGAGCCGGCTGTGGCTGTGATTGTATAAGTTGCAGGAAGGTCGGGATCGGGGTCGGGGTCAGGATCTGGTTCTGTATCAATCAAAGAAAAATTAGCTAAAATAGTGTGATTTGAAGTAACATTTTCAAAATTATAACTGCTCATAGCTCCCACAGACACAGAATCAACCAAAACATCTTGTATTTCATACCCAGAATCCGCGCTTACGCCAAATAACTGGTCATTTCCTTGGTCTACACAAACATCTCCTGAAGGATCAATAATGCCTCCGGTTCCTGATGTGGCTGTAATTGTGTAGCAAACTGGCTCATCTCCACAGCTGTCATTTTGAGCGCCCGGGGTGCCTAAGTCGCCATCGCCATAAGGGCTGGTTGAAACGCACCACGGATTGCCAAGTATCATTGAGGCTCCGCTTGGGTCTGGAAACAACGGCCCGCCATCATATTCAACTCTGTCTATTTCTATTTGATTGCATTCTAAAATAACTTGGTCTGCCGAGTTTCCAAGGGTTGTATTTGAATAGACATAATCTGGAAATAATCCTCCATTCACGCTAGAATCTCCATTTTTAGCTAAAACAGCGTAACCATTAGCTGGAATTATAAGAGAAGTAATTGTATGAGTATTGATTGCATCGTCTCTTAAAACACACCCTGCCAAATCAATATCAGCGTCTGTTGTATTATAAAATTCAACCCACTCTCCATAAGTATCTGAAACCGCCGCAGGATTCTGCATTATTTCGTTTATAACAATGTCTCCTGCTTGAATTTCTCCTGGATTTGGCTCTTGCTGCTCTGTTTGGCAGGTTGAAGAACAACCATCGCCGTCATCAGTATTACTATCATCACATTGTTCTCCTGTTTCGATTTCACCATTTCCGCATACGGGTTCTTGTTGTTCTGTTTGGCAGGTTGATGAGCACCCGTCTCCATCATTTACGTTTCCATCATCGCATTGTTCTGACTGGTCAGAGTCCAAAATATTATTCCCGCATACAGGAAAATAATTAAAGAAGTTATAGCCCGTAGCATTTTCTCCGGAGCCCAAAGTTATATTATGAGCATTTTCAAATGGATAAGTTTGCGTAAATGGCTCAAATCCAGCATTTGTGTCTTCTGAAACCGTAAAATTTCCTGCAGGCAAACCCGCAAACCTGTAGCATCCGTTCCCGTTTGTGTACTGGGTTTGGGAAGCATCGCCTGTCAAAACAATGTACCAGTTATATAAGCCCGTTTCGCCGTCATTAAGCTCGCCGTTTTTATTTAAATCATTATATTTGCAACCTGAAATTGAGCCGTATTGGCACATTTCAGTTGAAATTTCCTGATAAATGTCAGCTAAAAAACTGCCGTTTGGCGCATGGTGGTATTCAGCTCCTGTAATATCAGCTATGTTTTGCAACATTACAGCATTTATATCTCCATCACTACCCAAACCAATTGCAAACACCTTGTATCCCAAATTTCCGGCTTCTGTGGCTTTTTGTATGGCATAAGCCACATCTGCTGGGTCTTCGCCAGAACCTGCTCCATTCGGCTTGTTTGCTTTGCCGTCTGTTAGTAAAATAATTGTTTTTGTTGCTTGAAGATTCCCGCCGTTCTCGATTTTTAAGGCATCTACTGCCTTACCTATCGCGTTTCCGATGTCTGTAGCGCCTCCTGTTGCAGCAGAATCAACAGCTGTTTTTGTTGCTGTGTGGTCATTAGAAAGCCCTTTTTTCAGTTCAGCTGTATCTGAAAAGCTCACCAGCCCTGACTGGTCTTGTGATTTTAAGTTATCTAAAAATGAATTAGCTGCACTTTTAGCTGATTCAATCTTAGAAAGAATTTCTGGAATATAAGTTATAGCAACATACTGAAAATTAGGAGTTGATTCATCAAACGAATTTCTTGTATTCAGGCACCAGTCCTCAGAAACATTATATTTTGTATTTAAAAACCAAGTATAACCGCCTCCATATGGTTTGATTTCTGACCATTCACATCGGCTTGGGCTTCCGCCTTCTTCCATACTTCCTGAAACATCTAAAACCAGCATAACATCTGCGTCAACTCCGCATAAGCTGCCATTTTCAGCAAAAACAAATCCTGCTTGGAATAAAAAACTGATTACTGACAAACAAATAACCAGTTTTAATGTAAAACCCCTAAATAATTTTTTCATAATCAATTTTGGCCTTTTCCTCCCTAATCAGGCCTCTTTTTATTTGTTTTAAAATTTTAATTAAAATAATCTCCTAACACTGTTAAGAACTTTTGTAAAACCCATTCCCTTTTTTTCAAAAAAACTAAGCAAGGCCACTATTGCAAGCAACATTGCTCCCAAAACAACCCATCCAATTCCTAAATTTCCTCCTCCAAGGAAAGAAATGGCAGAAATCCACATAGAACCCTTGAAATATCCAATAGAAAACCTAAAATCATCCTCTGATATAACTTGACCGTTTAATAAAACTTTAAGCTCTGCTTTGTAAATTCCATTTTCTTGTCCTGAGGTTTGCCACTCTACCGAAGAAATTTCCTTCTCAGAATAAGCCCTTACTGCATCTTCTGCCTCTGGATAAGGAAAAATTGCATTATACACAGTAGCTCCATCTCTAGTAATTTTTAATTGTAAATCCGGCTTTACAGAAACGTTTCCTTGATTATTATACAGAACTCTTATTATCAATGGTTTTCCATTTTGCACATCATATGTCTTTGGAACAAAAGTTGTTTTAAACTGAACTATTTCCTTATCTGTAACAGCTATTGTTACTTCCCTTCCTATTTTTTGCGAAACACCAACAGACGCTTCATCGCTATTAACTTTTCCTCCTAGGTCTTCAGAAACAAACAGCTCCCCCGTGTACTCGCCATTGGGCGTATCTCTTGGGATGGTAAACTTCACAACAATATCTATATATTCTTTAACTGGCATTTTAATCTCTGTAATTGGATTTTCTAAATTTTTGTCTTTTATATTAAAAAAAGTTGCCCAGTCAGCAACTTGGCCTTCAGCTTTAAATCCATACGTCACTTCTCGCTCGTCTGAGTTACGCAAAGTAAGTGTTGCTACCACATCCTGACCCCTTAAAACATTTTCTATAACAATTGGTTTTGTCATCATTCCAATAGCCAAAGCTGTTTGGACAGAAACAAAGCTAAAAAATAAAATTGTAGTTAACAAAAATGTTATTTTTTTCATATTTTTATCTTTATAGTGCTTATTAGCACAGCCAAAAATTCAAGTCAATACCATTCTATATCTTTTCGATTCCTCCTTAGAAAATTCTGAAATTTTTTTCAGAATTTTCTAAGGAGCCCGAGGGCTCCCGGATATCTATGCGATTAGTTCGGGCAAGTGGTGAATGCTGCTGTATTAGCGCCCAATGTCATTGTTCCAACAAATCCATCATCTGGAGTTGGATATGGAAACTTATTAACCAAAACAGAGAAATCCATTTCATTTACTTCAGACAAGTCTAGCTCGTCTAAAATAGATGTTGTTGCTTCTGGCTCATAAGTTGTAAATCCTACTTCATGTCCAATCCTAGCACCATAACTTACATTCCAAAGTCCGCTTGTCTTACCAAGGTTCATATCATCCTGTGAAACATTTATTGCCAACCTAACATTTCCAGTATTCCTTATAGTAGCCTTATCATAATCCATCGGGGTAAATGTAACGTCGCCACTGACGATTTTGTTAACATTTAACTTGACTGGACCATAGTTAATACTACTAAAGTCAACTTCAAAAGCTTCTACTGGAAGATATTCAAAGCTGTATCCATGAATACCGCTTTGACCGTTCTGGTCTTGAACCAGTGTTGTAATTGGATAAATACCAGCTGGATCTTCGTAAGAAATTGTTTTTTTACCGCAATAAACAACTGCTTCTTCTTTGTATAACTTTCCTGTGGTCCCGCAAAGAGTGCTATAATTATCTTGTGAAACGCTTGTATTCCATACTGGTAGATCATTATTCTGGTTCTGAACATTTGTGCAGAAAAGATCAATGCCTTGCTGCTTGGTTAGTTTAGTTAACAAATCTTGTTACATAAACTCTCCACAGCCAGCACCACTCTGATCTTGCAGTGCTTCATGAGATGAGCCCAATTCAAAGTTTGGATAGTAGATATCTGTATAAACATTATCGACATAAGGTGTTCCATAATCGCTCTCCACTACAGCACACATGGCTATGGTTGTGTGAACGTTTGTTTCTCCAGAAGGTAAAATTTGAGAACCTTCGTCTCCTGAATCATCTCTATAATACTGAGTTGGATTAGTATAACTATCTCCACGGGCTACCCATGAAACTAGAGCTCTTGGAGCAGTTCCCCCTGAAGCATCTTGGGTCAAGCCCGTAGAAACTGTATCAGCTACTGCAAAGCTTGGTCCTGCTAATATGGCAAATAATGCCACAATTGCAATTAATTTTTTCATGTTATTTTATTTTTTATTAATTTTATTGTCCTATTTGTTTGTCCTTGGGTCGACCTATTAAACACTGCTCTGGGCGCTTTGTGCTTAATTGTTCCGCCGCGCGGAACCCAATCTCGATTTTTAATTATTTTTTTATAATTTTTCAAAAATTCTAGCAAAATAAAAAGGGCATTTCTGCTCTGTTAATTCAAAAACCAAATACCGCCCTTCAGATAGGAAATGTCCCAAGCTCTACTTTTATCGCAAATTAAATAAACCAACAAATTAAGTTTTCTCTAGTTTCCTCCTTCTAGAAAATTTATGTCCTATTTGATTCTTATTTATTATTGTATAGAAACCAAAAACTGTGTCAATGCCCTGTTTTCTGCATAAACTGTGAATAACTTTTAATCTCTCCATTGTGATAAAACAAAAAACAGGCTCAAGCCGGGCGCCAAATTAGGGAGGAAAACTCATCTAATAAGCGCCCAGCTCAAACCTGTTTTTTATAAGATTTTATAAGATATGATATGCTTACCAGAAAAACCCGCCCGTGTCAATAGTTTGCGTGTTGAAAAATTTTTATTGCTAGAGTAAAATATATTAATGAATTGCATAAATAAAACGCGCAAAATTTTATTTCCTGTTTTTTTAGTTGTTTTTTTATTTTCCTCAGGCGTTGCCTTTGCAACAACAGACCTTTCTGTTTTAGAAGCAGACATAACTTTTTCCAAACAAGAGCCATTTGACGGAGACCAAATAAGAATTTATGCCAGAGTTTTTAATACCGGAGATTCAGATGCAACGGGCTCTGTTGTTTTTTTATTGAACAACAAAGAAATAGGCGGAGCCCAGCCCATTTCTGTTAAAACCAATACTTATGATGATGTTTTTATTGATTGGACAGCAAAAAAGGGAAATTATGATATTACAGCAAAAATTACAGGGGTAAACCCGGCTGACGAAAATTCTGGCAACAACCAGGCAGTAAAAAAAGATTTTTTTATTGATTTAGACACAGATTCAGACGGCACTGGCGACCAAAACGATTCTGATGCCGACAATGACGGGCTTTCAAACGAAGAGGAGTCCAATACCGGCACCAGCCCCACAAACCCAGATACAGACAACGACGGAGTTAATGACGGGGTTGATGATTTTCCTTTAGATAATTTTGAATGGCACGACGCAGACAATGACGGGGTTGGAGACAATTCAGACCTTGATGCAGATGGTGATGGAATTTCTAACGAAGAGGAAATAAAAACCTACGGCACAAGCCCTTTAAATCCTGACTCAGACAACGACGGCATAAAAGACAAACAAGAACTTGAAAATAAAACCAATCCGAATAAACCAGACACAGACGGAGATGGGGTAAATGATTCAGAAGACGCCTATCCTTTGGATTCTTCAAAATGGCAGGCATCTTTGCTTGATTCTTTAAAATCATTTATAAACAGCAACCCTTACGGAATTTATATTATTACTGGCATACCAGCATTTTTGATTTTATTGTTTTTATTTTTTGGCAAAAAAAAGAGAAAAAGACGGCGCAGTTGACATAAGCAACAAAATTTTGTATAAAACAATTGGAACATTAAACTAAGGAGGCGAAACGCCATGAAAAAACAAAGATGTAGCTGCGGAAAACCGGCCCATCCTTTATACGGCAGTAGTTGTGAAGATTGCTTTGCCAAAAGGCAAGCCCATATGTCAAGGCGGGTTTATGATGAAAAATCCGTGCCTATGGGGCTTGATATGCCAATTTGCGAGCTGGATATAAACCCCTTGTCTCTAAGCGCGCTAGAAAAAGGGGGTATAATAAGATTGAAAGACCTAATAGGAAAAACTGATGAGGAAATATTAAGTATAAACGGAATTGGAAGAAGGGGGCTAAAGCAAATAAGAGAGGCATTAGCCGAAGAAATGGAAGGATTGCAGGTGCCGGCCGAATGACACTCCCAACATGCTCTGCCTGACAAACAGAGCTTTTTTTTATTCTGATTAATCCAAATTGTCGCACAATAAACAAACGGCTCCGACGTTGCGTCGGAGCCGTTTAAATATCCTTATATTTATTTAATGCCGGTTATCTCAATTTCTGTGTATGGCTGCCTATGGCCGAGTTTTCTGCTATATCTTTTCTTTGCCTTGTATTTAAAAACAATTATTTTGCCTCCCCTGCCGTGCTTCACAACTTTCGCCTCAACTTTTATATCTTTTACTTTTGGAGCGCCGATTTCCAGCTTTTTGTTTTTTTCAACCAGCAAAACATCAGAAAAGCTGATGCTGCTTCCCTCCTTCTTATCCAATTTTTCTACTTTTAATTTATCACCGGGCTTAACAATATATTGCTTCCCCCCGGTTTTAATAATTGCTAGCATGGTATATATAATAAATGAAGCGAGGCGATAAACTTTTTGCAGGTCTGGGTCTACTTGCCCCCGCAGGGGCAAGAGGGGGTACCCGATACCGGATAAAAAGTTTGTTGCCGAGCGTATATAAACACAGTTTAGCAGAAAAATCCCTACTCGTCAAGCGCAGGCCTTTCTACTTCATCAACTTCTATCTTTGCCTCCCCCGCCGTAAGTTTTACAACGTCCTTATCTATTTTCTTTAACTCTTTGCCGGCCTTGTTATAACTTGAAACTGTTGTGTCTAAATGCTGGCCAAGACGCCTCATATATTCTGAATAAGTAAACAAATGCTTGCCCAGTTTTTCAACTTCTTTAATAATTGTTTGGGCCTGCTCTGAAATTTTTTGGTTTCTCAAGCCCTGTAAAACTGTTTGCAAATAAGCCAAAAATGATGTTGGCGACACAACAACAACCTTTTTCCTGCCAGCATAATAAATTAAATTATTTGTGTCTTCGGTTATTGCCCCCACTTTGTTTATAAGCAAATCATAATATACAGCTTCAGAAGGAATAAACATAAAAGCAAAATCCATTGTTTTTTCTTCTGGCCTTACATATTTTGAGGTCTCTTCAATTCTTAATTTCAAATCATTTACAAAAGCTGTCTCCAGCCGTTTTTTTTCTGCTACATCCTGCGTCTGTATCATTCTGTTATAATTTTCTAATGAAAATTTTGAATCAATGGGAATTATTCTCTTGTCCACAAAAACAACTGCGTCAACAATCTCCCCGTTGGCAAAAGAGTATTGCATTTGAAAAGACCCCGGAGGCAAAACATTTTTTAATACTGTTTCAAGATAATATTCCCCCAACACGCCTCTTTGTTTTGGATTTTTAAGAATATCCTGTAAATTTTTCAACTGGTCGGCAAACCCAACAACCTGTCTGTTAGTTTCATCCAATTTAGTTAGGCGTTCTGTAACGTTTTTTATAATTTCTGATGAATGCTTAAATTGCTCTTGAGCGTTTTTATTTGATTCAGACAACTTTACATCAACTGCCTGGGCAATTTGGGCAACCTGCTGCTGGAGCATCAATAATGAATTATCGTCTTTTTTTTCTGGTTTTTTTTGCAACTGAAAATATATGACCACCGAAAGCCCTATCACAATTAAAATTAAAAGTGTTGTTGTAACAAAATCCATATTCTATTATCTTACTCTAAAACCAATTTTTAGGCAAAACACACCTTCCTAACACATATTCCTGTCTACTAACTTGTTCTACAAATCTACTAAAACGTCCGATCGGACCTTTTAGTAGACTGGGGACTATATTAGATTGCTATATATAAAATCATTGGCTCTAAAAAACTTTAGGCAAAAAAAAGCCAAGAAAAAATCTCGGACTTGCGCGTTTTGGCACCTTTGCGATGTATGCTTTAGTAAAGAACTACAAGAGGAACACCACCCGCATTCACATAGGATTCCTTGGTAATACGAATGCGCTTTCCCAAGATTTCGTCGTCAGATATTTTAAGGCAATCCTGTCGTCTGTCTTTGCCAATCAAGAAAACTTCGTTGCCGAGGTTTTCCAGACGAAAAACTTCGCCCCGTTCGCCGTAGTAACATTCTTCAAGGAAATAAACTCCAATAGTGCTCAGAATTCTCTTCAGCTTTTCGAAAGACGGGTTCATTGTTCTTTTCGATCCTTCGACAACGCTCAGGACCACAAAGCTCTTTTTTGCCTCTCTGCTTTCTGCGGGTTCGGCTGCGTTTGACATTGATCCGCTCCTTCTCGTCAAGGGTCTGGGGAAAACGAACACCTTAATATTATACTTATCCAATTACTCTGTCAATGCCAGATTGGTTTTTGACGGTTTAAAATATTTAAAATATATCAGTTTTGTTATTTCACTAAGAACAGCGTAGGCAATAATCAGCAGAAATACGATTAGCAAAGAAGGAAAGGCAAGAGCCACAAGATGGAAAAACTTTTGGCCAAAAGCTAAAAACGGCAAAACTAAAGCCAGAACAGCGCTTCCAACAGAAAGCAAAACTAAAGAAAAAGCCGGTTTTTTTGCTTTCCACGCAAAATACTTGGTTCTTATAATATAAATTAAAACAAGCTCTGTTAAAATGCTCTCAACAAACCAAAGGGTTTGTATTGTGCCGGGCTCTTGGGTATGAAAAATAGCAAAAAATATAAAATCAAAAACAGTGCTTATTAAAGCCAAAGCCATAATTAAAGGCAAAACAGACCTCAACTGGTATGCCTTGGGCTTTTTTAACTCTTCTGTGTCAACAGAATCGTTTACAACTGAAATCAGAGGCAGGTCAGTTAAAAGATTAGCCATTAAAATCTGCACAGGCAACATGGGCAAAAATTTTATAAATAAAGAAATCACAGCCACAGAATAAAAATTGCCAAAATTGCTGGCCAATGTGCATTTTATATATTTATTTATATTTGAATAAACGCTCCTGCCTTCGCGGATGCCCTCCACAATAACCCTTAAGTCCTTTTTTAAAAGCACAATGTCAGAAACTTCCCGTGAAACATCACAGGCACCCTGCACTACAATAGCCACGTTGGCTGTTTTTAGAGCGGGCACATCATTAATTCCCTCGCCTAAAAACCCGACATCAAACCTTTTTTGCAGTGACTTTACTATTTTATATTTTAAATCCGGCGATATTCTGGCAAAAACATTATAGTCAATGCATGCCTGGTCAAACTCGTCAGGCATCATCTTTTCTAGCTCTTTTGCTGAAACAACCTCTTTTGCATTATTGACAAGCTTTATTTTTAGGGCAACATGACCTGCAACCTCTTTGCTGTCCCCTGTAATAATTTTGGTTTTTACGCCTAATTTTTTTGCTAGCTTAAGCGATTCAATGGTGGTTTTTTTAATGGGATCTTCAAAAACAAAATATCCTAAAAACGTAAGTCCTTTTTCATCTTTTTCTGTAATTACTTCTTTTAAAACTTTTTTGTAGGCCAGAGCCAGCACCCTATTTCCTGACTCCCCTTCTCTTTGCGCGTCTTCTTTAATTTCTCTTCTCTCTGATTTGCCCCCTGTCCTGCTGCACAAGCTTAGCACCACTTCGGGGGCTCCCTTCACAATTAAAAATTTTTCCCCTTTGCTGTTTTTTATGACAAACCCAGACCTCATCCTATCAGAGTCAAATGGCAGCTCAAAAACTATTTCATATTTTTTATATTCTCGCCAGAAATTAGACGGGGACTTGTCAAATAAAGCCAAATCAAAAGGATTCAAAATGCTTTGCTTTCTGTCATTTACGTTTGAGCTCAAAAGCCCGTAAAGTAGGCATTTCCGCCTGTCTGAAGAAACAATTTTCTGCAAAGACAGCTTATTTTCGGTAAGCGTGCCTGTTTTATCTGTGCACAAAACCTCAATATTTCCCATGTCTTCAATAGCTGAAAGCCGCCTTACCACAACATTGCGCTTTGCCATTTTTAAGCTCCCCTTTGCCAGAGAAAAAGTAACAACAGCAGGCAGGGCTTCAGGCAAAATGCTTATAATTAAGGCAACGCAAAACAAAAGAAACTCCATAAAATTGGATGTTCCTTTTATTAAAAGGTTAGCTGCAAACAAAAGGATAATAGTTATTAAAACAATCCTTAAAACAAGCTTGCAAAAATAAATTATGCTTTTTTCATAAGAAGATTCTTTATGGTTTTCAGAAAGCTTTCCGGCTATTTCCCCAAATGCAGTATTTTTGCCTGTTCCAATAATCACTCCTTCTGCCTTTCCGGAAACCACAGAGGTTCCCGCAAAAAGCATATTTTTTGCTTCAAAAACTTCTTTAACTTCTTTTTTCAAGGGCTCTGTTGTTTTAGACACAGGCACCGACTCTCCTGTTAAAATTGACTCGTCAACCAAAAAATTTTCTGCTTTTATAATTCTTAAATCAGCTGGTATTCTGTCTCCGGGCTCCAATAAAACAATGTCTCCGGGCACTAAATCTTTTTTGTCTACCAATATCTCTTTTGATTCTCTTAAAACCTTTACATTTGCAGAAACATATTTTTTGAGCAGATGAATGGCTCTTTCAGCCCTATATTCTTGGGAAAAACCAATAAATATATTGGCTATAACAACAACTAATATAACAGCAAAATCAATGCCCTCGCCTATAAAAAGAGATATTACAGCTGCAAAAAACAACAAAAAAGTAAACGGAGACCTCAGTTGCCTTAAAAAAATCTGAAGGGCATTTACGCTTTTTATTTTTATATCATTAAATCCATGCTTTTTCTGCCGCAAAGCAACCTCTTTTTTAGAAAGGCCGGATTGAGAAGTTTTAAGGCCTGAAAAAATCTGCTCTATGCTTTCGGTTGTATATTGGCTAAACACTAACATTTATTTAATAAATATTTCTGCTATTAAAAAAGACAAATAAATGATAAGCAAACCCAACCCCTCCTTCTTTGTGATTTTTCTCTCTGTCCTTACAAAAAATAAATACAAAGCAACAGCAAGTAAAGTAAATGCCCTTGCTATTAAAAACGGAGAAAAATCATCTATTTTAAACGGAGTTATCAAAGCAACAATTCCTAAAACTAAGGTGGCGCACACAATAACAGATCCCATTAAATCGCCCAATATCATCCATCCCTCGCCTTTTCTGGCTGAAATTATTGAAAAATAAATTTCTGGGAAACTATTTCCCAAACCAATAATCAAAACTCCCACTAAAGCCAAAGACACCCCCAACGCATTGGCAAAAAACTGAGCTGTATCTAGAATTACGAAAGAAGCGCCTAACAAAAGGCCTAAAAGGAAAATAAGCTTTGCAGAATTTTTAAGAAACCAGAACGCATCCATTGCATTTTTATCTTTTTTGCTAGTTCTGTAAACCTTTTCAAAATTTTCTCCTTTAGAAAAAAGCCAAACTACATACACAAAAAATGAGACAATCAATATTGCTCCATCCGCTCTATCAAGATCTCCGTCTAAAATCAACAGCAGAGGCAATATGGCAATAATAGCGGTAAAAATAGCGCTAGTTTGCACCATTCTGCTTTTTGAAGGTATTCCTTTTCTGCTAAAAAAAATAGCTATGGCCATCACTAAAGTCAAATCAACAAGGTTTCCTCCAACCACATCTCCAAAAGCAAGTTGAGGAAATCCCTGCAATGCGGCATTGATATCAACAAAAAGATTAGGCAGGGAGGTTGCAAAAGCCATCACAACAAACCCAACCACAAACTCACGCCACCCCAAATATTTAGCGACCTGAACAAGAGTTTTAACTAAGCTTTTGCTAAGCCATGAAAGCACAAAACAAGCAACTATAAATGTAATTATTTGAAAAGCCATTTATTTAATAAAATATACTATCTGATAAATAATACCCAGCAAAAAAACTAATGATAACGGATAAATAATAATATTTTTCCCGCCGATTTTTTTATACATTAATAAAATAAAAATTCCGTCTATCCCCAAAAGAAACCCTCCTATAAAAGACACTAATGAAATAAAAGAATTAAATCCTGCCAAAAAAAGAATCAAGGGGAAAGAACAAGTAATAATAAAAGCCGGAATGTTTTTTATTTTTAAGTCGTATATCAAAATCTTTTTCAATGTTAAGCCAGAAATTATAAAACCCACAAAGGTTGTGACAATTCCCACTAAAAATCCTATTGTTACGACCCCAGATCCTAAAAATTTTTCGAGGCCCAAAAAAGCTGATTCTGTTGTTTCTCCACCTGAAATAGATAGAACCCCTAAAGTAAAAAAAAGATAAATCACGGCTGGAAGCAAAGTGGCAATGATTATAATTTTTTTTATTATTTTTTTGCTTTTGCCCAGCAATTCTTCTGTTTCCGGAATTATGCCTGTTCCCCACAACGAAAAAACAACGGCTCCGTAAGGAAGAAACAAATTTTTAATGCTAAAATCTGCCGGCAACCAAGAAATGTTTTGCAGATTTATTTCAGAAAACCCTTTCAAAAATATAAAAGCTAAACTCAAAATTAAAAAGCATATAACAGCTAATTCTACTTTTGATATTATTTTAATCCCAAGGCAAATAACCAAACTAGCTAGAATAAAATAAATCAAAGCATAATGAAACTGGCTTCCTCCAAATTTTTGGGAAAAAACATTGGTTAAAAAACTGCTCCCAACAACAAGATAAACAAGCAAAAGGGCAAAAAGCCCTATTGAGCTCGTAACCAAAGAAATTTTTCCCGGCCATTTTCCTAAATGATATTCCACAAATCCTGGTAAACGTTTAAAATCAGGGGTTTTTAAGCTTATTTCGCCAAAAATTAAATGTATAACAGTCACTAAAAAAGTAAGAAAAAATAAATAAAAAAGCATTAGCCCCAGTCCAGCTTTTGCGGCGATATAGGGCAATGCAAAAAACCCAACGCCAATTATAGTCCCAGAAATTGTGGCAATGGGGTAAAGATAATCCTTAAACAACGCTTTATCCATGTTTATATATTTTAACAAAAATTTTAATAAAAAAACACGCCAAAGGCATGTGAATAACTAAATGCGCTCCCAGCCGGATTTGAACCGGCGTTACATGGATGAGAACCATGCGTCCTAAACCGGGCTAGACGATGGGAGCATTATAATAAAATTTTATCACAAATTCCTGTTTTGTCAAAATAAAAAAACAGCCTTGTTTTGCGAAGATGCAACCAAGGCCTAAAGAATAGGTTAGGGCAAGGCACCACCAGCAGCAGCAAGATGAGTCCCCCGCGGAAGCAAAACCACCCGCCATCCTTCACGCATTGAAAGGAAGGCGTTGTTTGGCATTTTTCCAGAAAATTCAAGCCTGACTTCATTCCAGAAATAATCTGAAATTTGGCTACGAAGTCTGAACAAAATCAAAAAACGCTTTACCTCAATCCTTTCCTGTTCATCAAGCTCATATTCGGGCCTAGACAACAAAGACACTGGAAAGGTCATGTGGGATAGCTCTTCTAGGATCTCCTTCTCCTTCAAGCGCCAAACGACCCAAAGCTTTCTAATCGGTATAGGCAAAACGCCCAAAAATATTTCTCCTTCCTCAATCTTCAAAACTGGAGACGGAGCTGTTTTGAGATCAATAGTTTGAGCTTCCTTTACAAAATCTTCTAGGAACATGGCATAACCCCCTTTTGTTTGGCTAATTTTTTGCCCCGCAACGCACAGAGCATAAAATCAGCCATATTATGTACTATAAATAATCTATAATAATATTTCTATTTTGTCAAAAAAAACCGCGATTTTTACCGCGGGAGAGAAGGGTTGTTCAGCACATAGGGGTTCAATGGTCAATATCGAGATCGTCGGGCTCAACCCTGACAAACCTTCTCTATGTCTTATTCGCGCGAATTAGCCCATAGCACAGAAAACAGCGGGAGACCCGTTCTCCGCTGTTTTAGCCCCTCACAGAAGCAAAATCATTCTGCAGAAATAAACTATTCTGCAGAAACATCGTAATCAGGCGGGATTTTCCAGTAATTGATTATATATTGGGCTAACTCTTTAAAAACAGGAAGGGCGGAAAGCGAAGAACTGGAAATCTTTGGGTCATCTAGTTTTACAAATATCAAAAACTCTGGGTCAAAAGCCGGTCCAAAGCCAATAAAACTCTGGATTGTTTTATTTTCGTCATATCCCTTTTTGTTCTTCAAAGGCACTTGGGCGGTCCCTGTTTTTCCAGCTAAATAATATCCTGGTATTTTAGTTGCCTTGTCAAAACCATTTTCCACAACATTTACCAACATTGAGGTCAGTTGTGATATAGTTTCTTGTGAAACTATCTGCTCGGAAATTTCAGGCACTGTTTCTTTTTGGTCTGAACCGCTCACGATTTTTTGAACTATATACGGTTTTGACATCTTGCCATTATTGGCAAATGCAGAAAATGCGCGCACTAATTGAATGGGAGTCAGCTCAATACCCTGGCCGAAGGAAGCTGTTGCAAAGTTTATATCTGGCCCATTTTTCAAATTATCATTACGAGAATAAACCTCGCCCTGTATGTCAACGCCTGTTTTTTCGGTAAAACCGAATTTTTCAATATAGCTGAAAAACTTTTTATTTCCTATCTGCTGCTGAGCATATACAGCTCCCGTATTTATAGAATTTTCCAAAACCTGAGTCATTGTCTGCTCTCCGTAAATCTTGTTGTTAAAATTATGAATCGTCTTTGTGCTCAAACTAACAGAACCATAATCTGTGTACACAGTATCGGGAGTTATTTTTTTCTCATTAAGCGCCGAAGCCATTGTTATCGGTTTCATTATAGACCCCGGCTCAAAAAGTTTTTGCACAGCTCCATTTTGAAAAATTTCTAAATTTTTCTGTTTATAGTAAAAATTTGGATCAAAAGTTGGCAAATCAGCTAAAGCTAAAATCCTCCCGGAATCCGGCTTTGTAACTATTATTTGCCCTCCTTCTATATTTAAATTCTCTTTGGCTTTTTTAAGCAATGCCTCTGCTTGAAATTGTATGTTGCAGTCAATGGTAAGATATAAATCAGAACCATCTAAAGACACCTCCTCACCAAAAGAAAAAATTGAGCCAAGGCCTTTTTTTTCTTCTTTTATGCCGGACTTCCCCTGTAAAATATCATCGTAATACCCCTCTAAGCCGTACTGACCATAGCCTTCGCCCCCAAAAAAACCAAGAGTTTGAGATAAAAACTCTCCTTGTGGATAAAAACGATCACAATTATTCTGCCAAGATAACCCAGGTAAATTCAACTCTTTTATCCTGTCCAAATCTTCTGAGGAAAGGCCCCTTTTTAAAACAACATATTTTTCTTCGCCGTTTAGTTTAGATGCTATCTCGTCTTCTTCCATGCCGATAACTTCGCATAAATCTTTAGCAAGGGCGTTTTTATCTTCAACATTATACAAATCAACAGAAATCGCCCAGTTATCTTTGTTCACAGCCAAACTTTTTATCTCCCCAAATCCCGTGTCTCCCTTTGCCTCTTGGGATAATACCGAAAAAATCTGGCCTCTTTCTCCTATAATATTGGAAAATCCCATTTGCTGGCCTAATGCTTGGGCTTGAAAATGTTTGTGTTCTAAAATTTGCAGAAAAAACAGGCGGCTTAAAATAGCTGCCCCAACCAAAATAATAAAACCAAAAACAAAGTATATTCTCCAGTCGTTGGTTTTTTTCATTATTCTGAATTCTTATCGTTTTATTGCTTTGCAGACGCTAAATAATTATCTGGCAATTGTATGTATCTTACTGATGTTACTTTTTCAAAATTTAGATCTCTAATTTTTTGTTGAACTTCGCTTAAAAAGCTGTTTTCCACAAACCCTATCTCCAAACTCTTTTTTTGCTCTAAAAGCTGGGACATCTGTTTTTCATAAGAGCTGACTGAGTAAAAACCGCTAGTTAAATATATAATCTGCCAGACATAATAAATAAGCAAAGCAAGGCAGCACAACGAAGTAGTAAAACAAATAAGCTTCCAGTTAATCTTTGGCAATTTTTTTACAGATCCAAAATAATTTAATACTGCTAAGCTCATATATTTTATTTAAATTTTTATAACAGCTCTTAGTTTTGCAGACCTTGCTCTTGGGTTAGCCCTTATTTCTGCCCTTGAAGCTGTTTTTGGTTTTTTTGTTAAAATTTCAAAATTATTTTTAGGCAGCTTTTTGAAAAAGTTTTTGACTATCCTGTCTTCTAAAGAATGGAAAGATATAACTGCCAACCTACCTCCGGGAGACAAAACTGAAACTGCCTGCGGAAGAACCCTTTTGATATTTTCCAATTCGTCGTTTACAGCTATCCTTAATGCCTGAAATGTTCTTGTTGCAAAATGTATTTTTGCCCTTTTATAAGCTGGGGGCGTAGATTGTTTTATAATTTCTATCAATTGGGTGGTCGTCTTTATTCTCCCGCTTTTTCTTTTATCAATAATATTTTTTGCTATTTTTCTGGCAAATTTTTCTTCTCCGTATTCTTCTAAGATTTTTTGGATATCCTGCTCTTGCCATTCGTTTACAATTTTTTCTGCTGTGAGGTAGCCAACCTGGTCGTTATACCTCATGTCTAAACCCTGCTCCACCTTAAAAGAAAAACCCTTTTGTGAACTCTCAATGTGGGCAGATGACATTCCTAAATCTAGAAGAATCCCGTTAACTGGATTAAAATTTTTTCTTTCAACAATCTCGCGCAAATTAGCATAAGAATCGTTTACTAAAATAATCCTGTCTTTAAATTGGGCTTGCAGCCACTGGGCAGAAGAAATCTGGAGGGGGTCTGTATCAATGCCCAAGACCTTGCCTTCAGGGCTATTCTTTTTTAATATCTCTTCAGAATGCCCTCCCTCCCCCACTGTGCAGTCAACAAAATTCTCATTTTGGCCCGGATTTAAATATTCTAATATTTCTTTTATAAGAACTGGTTTATGGATTAAAGCAAACATATTTTTCTAAATTCCTAATCCGCCTAATTTTGACACTATTTCATCAACGCCTTTTTCTGCTTTCTTTTTATATGCATCCCATTTGGCTGAATCCCATATTTCAAGGCGGTTGGACAATCCGCAAACCACAACATTCTTTTTTAATCCTGCGTATTGCTTTAAGTAATCTGGAACCAATATCCTGCCTAACTTATCTAATGAAACTTCCATAGCTCCTGCTAATATCATTCTGGTAAAAGACCTTGCTTCTGCCTGGCTTATGGTTAAACTCCCAAGCTTGTCTGACATTATTTTCCATTCTTTTTCAGTATAAACAGCCAAGCAGCTTTCTATTCCTCTTGTGATTATGACTTTGTTTCCCAACTCTCCCCTGAATTTTGCGGGCAGAGCCAGGCGTTTTTTATTATCAATTGTGTGTTCGTATTGACCTATTAACATATTTTTTATCCACAGGTTTATTGGGTTCTCCCACTTTTATCCACAGCTACCCACTTATATTTATTTATAGCCCACATCAAGCTACCAAGTCAACACCCTGCCCCAAAACCCAATTTTAGTCGTAAATCAGCTTATTTTTCCACTACTTATCCACAACCGGTTCTAACATTTCACCCGGCTGAAACATTAAAAAAGCCCGGGGCTTGCTTTCGCAAGTCCAGGGCTAATGCGCTTTCGCGCTACCTATTTTGCAAACAGAACTTTCTGGCATTCTGCAGAATCTTCGACCAAGGAGAAACCCTAATATCAGACCATTTGGAAGGCCAGAAGCCGTGCTGCCAAGGCAAGAATCCGCGATCCGAACCATGAGGCATCATCGCCAGACAGTTTTGCGTGCTAAAGGCGGCAATGCCGTTCTGGGAACCGTTGGGATTCCATGGAGGCCTCTCGGTTGGCTGGTTGTTGGCATCAACGTAGACTATGGGAGCTCGGCCCTGATCCATCGTCCGTCGCAAGACTTCTGGATCCGGGAAATGCGCTCTCCCTTCTCCATGGGCCACGTAAACGCCGAGTGTTGAACCGGCCATCCCATCAAGCAACGCGCAGTCGTTGGACAGGATTTTCACCTGCACCCAACGGCATGCAAAGACTTCAGAGGTGTTGAGGACAAACCTCGGCTGAGAAGTTTCTGGCAAGTTTCTGAACGGCACGAGTTTGAGCAAAGGCATAAGCTGCGCGCCATTGCAGACGCCCAGAACAAATCTTCCTGGATCGTCAAAAAACTTCTCGAACATCGCCCGGATCTTCTCGTTAAATCTGATCACGGCTGCCTCACCCTTGGCGCTGGTAAAAACATCCATGTAAGAAAATCCTCCGGGCCAAATGATCCCCTGGAATTCGTCCAGAGATTCCTGTTCGCCCGAAAGAAAGTCTTCCATGTGAACATCTTTTGGGTTCAACCCCGCCAAGTGCGCCGCCTCCGCGAATTCCCTGTCGCTGTTGATTCCTTCCTCACGCACAACAGCTACTGGTGGCCGGAGGTCTCTTTCGGTGATGATATTGATGGTTGGAACAAAGCTCAGGTCATACACAGGCCGCTGAATTGTCGCAAGGCCGTCGAACTCCTGTTCGGCGGTGCCATGTTTCATATCCAGCCGCTTTAACTCAAAGCTCGTGCGCTCCCACCATTGCCTGAGTGTTGTCAAAGGAATGTCAAACACGTGCGGGTCTTGGTGGCTGGTGGTTTTGCCAAGCCGGATCATCTGCGGAGCTTTTTCCTCGCCAAGCGTACGTTGAATTTCCGGCTCATCTTTTGGAAGGTACTCAACAACCACGCCGGGCCCCTCGCCAAAATAGCTCAGAATATCCGGCGGGTTATCCAATTCCAAACCGCAAAAGCTTGCCATACACATTTCTGCCACAGTCGCGGTCCGACCGCCCGCAGAAATGTCGTGTAAAGCCAGTAACTTATTGCGTTCGTGCAGTCGCTGTTTTGCTTTCCATACTGCCGTAAGCTGAGCTGGCACGCAGTCGGGGACCCTATCCCCTAACTGGTTCAACGCCTGCAAAAGCGCGGAACCTCCGATTTCGTTTGGACCCACCTCAATCAATCCTAAACAACTCTCACCGGGAAGCTTGACGTCAGGGGTGAGAATCCTTGTGATGTCCGGCATACGGGCGTAGCCAAAGATAATCAACTCAATTGGAGACACGACTAGCTCGTCGTTTACCTTGACCTTCATAGACAAGCTATCCTTGCCACCGTCGCAGGCCATCCAAAACTCAATCAATGCATCCCTTACTGCTAGGTACGCATCAATAAGCATTGCCCGCTGTCCAGGGACGTTAACTGCTGCCATGCAATTGACCCTGCACCGAATTCTTGGAATCTGGATACTGCCGGCGGGCATCATGTTGGTCAGCATTTCTGCTAACCCCACTCTGGCTCCGGCTTTCGGGTCAATCAACATATGCAACGGACTTTCGCCCAATGACGAACATGAGCCTGTGTACAGTCCTGTCTCGCTGGAAGGCAGAAAGCTATCGGCCAAAACTCCTACGTCTCCGATGGCAATCTGGGCCAATCCTTGGTGTTGCTGGCCCTTGCCAACAACCCTTCCGGTTACACACCTGTCTGCCTCTTCCGTGATGTGAGACTTGGACGCAACAGACGGCTGCTGAAAAGTAATCCTTATAGCTTCAGCAAACGTCAAGTTGCTCGGAATTTCTGGAGTTTTGAACTCCCGCGACAAGTGATCGTCGCGGAAAGTTTTCTGCGGCAGTTTTCCGAGAATGTCCTTCTGCTCGATATCAACAACCACTGGACCTTCCACGCCCATCTTTCCGTCTATCAGGCGCACATGTCCGTCGCCGGTTATCCAGCCCATCTTATCGCACGGAACCCAGATGCCCTAGTCAAGTACAACTGGTGCGGCGTGGCCTTTGGCGTTTATTGCGAACGTACTATTATCACCGGCGATCGCGTTGTTCCGGGGATGTCGGTTATGGCTCTACGCGAAACGGGCCTGGGTAACAACGGCATCAGTTCGGCTCGCAAGGCCATCATCATGCGTTTTAAGAGTTACTCAAACCCAAAAGCGCAGCCGGCTATCAGACGCGCCGCAACACACTCCTTGCTGTACGACAAATTCCTGGTGGCAGCTAACGGCTGGAACAACGGATACGTCCCGCTCGTCCCCATACGCATGCTCGCCCACCTCACCGGCGGCGGCCTGAAGGGCAAGTTTGTCGAGGATATGCTCTTCCCGCGCGGATTATCAGCTACACTCGATAACCTCTGGAATCCGCCCGCCATCATGCGCCAGTGCGCCAAATGGCGAGGCATGAACGAAAAGGAGTGCTACGAAACTTGGCACGGCGGTCAGCGCGTTCTGGCGGTAATCGACCGCGAAGAGGAGAAACAGTTCGTGGCCCTGGCCCGAAGTTTTGGCCTCCAAGCTCGCCGCGCCGGCGAAATCACCAAGCGTCGCCGACCGACCGTAACAGTAACCTCTAAGTTCAGCGGCAAGAAATTCACTTGGCATGCCAAATGAACAACAGCGCGAAAGCGCTGCGCCCCATGCCACTTGCGGCATCGGGGCTCTTTTTTTGCAAATTTTACAAAAAATTCATAATCAAAAAAGTGGCAAATTTTGCGATCGCAAAAAACACTACCTTTTTATCTTCTTATTTATCTTTTTAATGGACAAAAAAAGGCCCCACAAGGTGAGGCATGGCCAGTGAAACAGCCATAAATTAAGCTAACTGGACTTCAGCGCCTTTTTTCTTGACACACTCTGTTGCGTCTCTTAGTGTATTGAACTCTTCAAGATCGCTTTCAAACACCGAAACAGTTCTACCGACGGCTCTAAAATTTTGAGCCCAAAGCAACAAAACCCGACACTGTTCCTCTCTCCCCCCTCTTAATCTCGGCAACTTACTGCCGTCTTCTATTTTTCTACCAATCCACCAGCCGCTTCTAGCAGCAGGCCTTTTTGGAACAACAAATTTTTCAACGTTATCACACATAGTATGACTCCTTTCTTAAGGCAATGATTACCTTGTTAGATTGTAAAGGTGCCGAACTAAAAAATCCTCCGCCAGGAGGGTTTTGATAATCTTGCTTTTTATTTTTATTTACTTACTGTTTATCAAAAACCTCCAGGCCATGGCCCAACAACAAGCTCAACAATAATGCGAGGTTTTGATTTATCATATTATATTATCTTACTCTCTTATAACTCTATGTCAACCCCTACTAATTTTTACTATTTCAAAATTTTCTGGGTTGATTTCAATTGTATCCCCTTTTTTAATTTTTTCAGATAAAAGGGCTTCAGCCACAGTATTTTCAACACTGTCTTGGATAACTCTTCGCATTTCTCTGGCGCCAAATTCCGGCTTATAAGAAAGTTCCACAATTTTTTCCTTTAACTCCTGCGTGATTTCAAAATTAATTTCTTTTTCTTTTAATTTTTTCTTAAGCCCTTTCAACATAAGTTCTGATATGTCTGAAAGATTTTCTTTTGTTAAAGGATGGAAAACTACAGTCGCATCAAACCTGTTTATAAACTCGGGCCTAAAAAGATTTTTTTCTACTAAATAGCTTATAAACTTTTCTTTATCAAGTTTTTCGCCTGATTCTCCGCCCGAGGCGGATCCGCCTAGGGCGGATGCTTGTTTAAAAATTATTTCAGCTCCGGCATTTGAGGTGCAAATAATTATTGTATTTGTAAAAAC
>CAYNHB010000009.1:0-29044 GCA_964397155.1 uncultured Candidatus Saccharibacteria bacterium | reverse complement strand
TGGCGGAGAGGGTGGGATTTGAACCCACGAGCCCCATAAGGGGCACAGGTTAGCAACCTGTTCCTTTAAACCAGTCAGGCACCTCTCCAACTGCTCTTTATTGTAATCTGAAAAATTGACAAAGTCAATTTGATTTTATATATGATTCATAGTATCGTAAAATTGAAATAGCCCTCGTCGTTCAATGGATAGGACGGGAACTTGCGGAGTTTCAAATACAGGTTCGAATCCTGTCGAGGGCACACCAAAAAGAGCAGTGTAGCTCTTTTACAACAAGGGTGCTGTTTAAGGAGGATTTCTAATGCCCCCATGAACTGCTTTTTGAAAGGAGCAGAACTATGAAAAAAGAGGCACAAAAACCCCCGATCAAAAGATGTTTAGACGGCAGTGCTAACTGCCCGCCAAACTCAAACAAAGGAAGAGAAGAACAAGTAAAGGAACTTCTCATCAATGCTACTGAGAGGAGAAAGGAAAAGGCAAAAATCAAAAATCTCCTCAAACAGTTTCGTGGCAGGTATGATCTCGTAGATCTCTTGCCATTAGTGGCAAGGAAGTATCTTCCAACCACCATGCTCGTTCTGCTAGAAAGGATCAAAAACACATGGAAGAGTTCGACTCTGGCAAAACAGCGAAGAATCCTAGCGGCCGTCTCGGAGTTAAACGGGGAAGAGTATGTAGCCCAAAACCCCGAGAAGCAACAAATCGTTGCACGGTTTCTAGGAGAATTCATGGACCTAGCCAGCAAAGCCTAGCCACCTAAGGCGTCTGCGACTTGCCCCGCTTAGCGGTGGCTTTGTTCGCGGACGCCTTAACTTTTTTTACTTCGTTGATTTTATGTGCCTTCGCTGATAAAATAACTTTATCATGGATTTATCCACAAAAGTTGAAGAAGTCCCAAAAATTGGTTTGGTTTACGCTAAAAGATTAAAAAAGTTCGGTATAAAAACTGTGCAGGATTTGCTTTTTTATTTTCCTGCAAGATATGATGACTTTTCAGAAATAATTTCTATTTCAGAAGCCCGCCAAAAAATAAAAGAAACTGTTTGTGTTCAGGGAGTTATCACGGAAATAGAAAATATCAGAACTTTTAAAAAATGGATGACAATAACAGAAGCGGTTGTTGAAGACCAAAAAAGCGACATAAAAGTAATATGGTTTAACCAGCCATACTTAACAAAAACATTGAAAGAAGATGATTTTGTTTGCTTGGCAGGAAAAGTAGGGCTAGGAAAAGAGGGCCTTTTTTTAAACAACCCAGCTTACGAAAAAATAAACGAATTTGGAAAAAACGAATACTTAACCCACACAGGAAGAATTGTTCCGGTTTATTCTGAAACCCGAGGCCTTACTTCAAAATGGTTAAGATATATAATAAAACCCTTGCTTTACAGGTTTGCAGAACAAGTGCCAGAGTCTCTGCCCTCTGAAATAATGAAAAAATTCAAATTTTTACCTGTAGATGAGGCGCTGTGGCAGCTTCATTTCCCGGACAGCTTTGAATCAGCTGATGCAGCCAAAGCCCGCTTTTCATTTGAAGAGCTTTTTTTAATACAGCTTAATGTTTTAAAAGAAAGAATAAAACTGATGCAAAAAAAATCTCCTGCCTGTCCCATGGATTCTAATTTAATGAAAAAATTTACTGAGTCCCTGCCTTTTAAGCTGACTGATTCCCAAAAAAAATCTGCATTTCAAATATTAAAGGATCTGGAAAAAACAGTGCCAATGTCACGGCTTTTAGAAGGCGACGTCGGCTCTGGCAAAACTATTGTTGCAACAATGGCCGCGCTAAGCGTAACAAAAAACAGACACCAAACTGCTTTTTTAGCGCCAACAGAAATCTTAGCAAAACAGCATTTTAGGTCAATTTCAGAACTTTTGAAAGATTTTGGAATGAGCGTTGGGCTACTCACGAGTAAAGACGCCCGAATTGCCAGAGACAAAGAGATTTTTGAGGTTTCTAAAAAAAGCTTTAATGGAGATTTAGAAAATGGGCAAATAGATGTTGTAATCGGCACTCATGCGCTTTTACAAAAAAATATTGCTTTTAAAAACTTGGGTTTGGCAATTGTTGACGAACAGCATAGATTCGGGGTTGAACAAAGAGATTATTTAATGCGAGGCAAAAAACTGGTCCCTCATTTGTTATCAATGACAGCCACCCCAATCCCCCGCACGCTTGCTTTAACTGTTTATGGCGATCTTGATTTATCTTTAATAGATGAAATGCCAAAAAACAGGAAAAAAGTAAAAACAATTATTGTAAACCCAAACCAAAGAAAACAAGCGTATGATTTTATTGAAAAAGAAGTTAAAAATGGCAAGGGGGTTTTTGTGATATGCCCAAAAATAGAATCCAAAGAAAGTAAAATACGAGAAACCGCGAAGAAGTCCGACATAACACCAGCCGGTGTTATGTCGGACTTCACACAAACTTTTGTACCGCAAAACTACGACCTGCGAACATTAGCAATGCAGGAAGTAAAAGCCGTAAAAGATGAATACGAAAAACTTTCAGAGAAAATTTTCCCTGATTTAAGAATCACAATACTTACCGGAAAAATGAAGCCAAAAGAAAAAGAAAAAATAATGATTGATTTTAAAAACGGTGAAATAGATATTTTGGTTTCAACTTCTGTGGTTGAGGTTGGAGTTGATGTGCCAAGGGCAACAATTATGATGATTGAAGGAGCTGAAAGATTTGGGCTTTCACAGCTCCACCAATTCAGAGGAAGAGTGGGCAGAAGCGACATGCAGTCGTATTGTTTTTTGTTTACCACTTCTCCCGACCAACTAAATAGAAGACGGCTTAAAGCATTGGTTGAATCAAACAACGGTTTTGAATTAGCCCAAAAAGATCTGGAAATCAGAGGGCCCGGCTCTCTTTACGGCACCCAACAATGGGGTTTGCCAGATATGGCAATGCAAGGTTTATCAAATATATTTTTAGTTGAAAAAACCCGCAATTCTGCCAAAGAAATCCTTGAAAAAGATCCGGAATTAAAAAATTATCCGCTCTTAAAAGAACGCTTAAAACGGTTCCAACAACGCATCCACTTTGAATAAAACCGTAATCAAAAACAGCCACACTGGGCCTGATGTTTAAAATGATCAAGATAGTTCGAGAGGCTCACTGGGGGGCATTTCTGGAAATTTGAAAACACGAAACCAAGTTTTACCTGTTCTCTTTCCATATTCTGATCCAAGCAGCCCTACTCTTTCATTAAGGCTTTTTTCAATCCTACTTTTTTCTTCTATTTCTCTTTTAAGCTCATCCCTTTCTTCCTGAAGTTCTTTTTTTGACTTTAATCATGGATTTTCCTCTCTTTCTAAATATAAAGTATTTAATTTCTCTTTCGCGTGGAAAATTTCCCATGACACTTTACTGATTTCAACAATACCATCTTCTATTTTTTTTGCAAGATCTTCTTCAGTTAAATCATCCAAATGCTCTTTTTCGTCAAACTCTCCTCTAGGTTCGCCCGGTTCTTTTGGCATAATATTTTGTTACGTATTTAATTACGTAATTAAATACGTAATGCTAATTTTAATAATTTTAATTACTTTCTTATGGCTGGCATATTCAGAACGTTCTCAATGCCCGCAACACGAGTCTCCAATTTATTATTTTTTCTCAAATCCTCGCTTAGCGAATCTAATTTTTTATTCAAATTTTTAACATCCTCTTTTGATGCAATTTTATATATTTTTTTATCAATTTTATCATTTATTTTATCAAAACCGTTCAGCATCAATTTTGTCTGGCTATCAATGCTATTTTTCATCATCACAGCCAACTCATCAACCGTTATATTTCTGCCGTTTTTCTTTGCCATAGTTTTATTTGTGTTCTTCCTTCAATAATTTTTTATTTTTGAGAAATTTCAAAACTGGCTTACCACATTTTTCACAAAGTTCTCTATTATTATAAAATCCGTAATAAACATTTATAGTTTTATCGCCTTTTTTTATTTGCTTTTTGCATAAATCACACTTTGTAATCTTCATACCTCTATTATAATCATGCAAATCGTTGTGTCAAATTTGCTATTTTCTCACTTTTTCTGTTACCCAGAAGCCCATATATTTTCCGAGCATTAAGCGGATTTGGGCATCAAGGGCTGGCAAAGAACCGAACAAAATCAAAGTTACGGGCAGAAGAATCCACTGTAAAAAAATTGTTGCTCTTTTCCATGTTTTTTTAAGCCACTTCATATTTTTAGGAATGGGTGGCAAAAGCATTGTGCTCAAAATTGCAGACACAAACATCCCAAACATAGAAATTGTCATAATTCTTGAAGTTAAAATAGGCAAGTTAAAAGACAAAACAGTAAAATTGAACCCTTGTCCTCCTAAAAGTATTGGAAGCCATCCCAGCAAAAACAATAGAAGGGCTGCTGTTGCCCAAGACCAAAACCCGTCTAAAATTATGTATAAATGAAAAAACTTTGCCCAAAAAGGAATTTTTTTATTTTTCAAAAATCCAAACATAATGTAAGGAATTTCATCACAACCCCATGCCCAACGCCTTTGCTGTTTATACTGGTTTATAATAGTGCGCCATAAATTGGTAGATAAAACTGCATCCATTGAAACCGTATAATAAATGGGCACAACTCTGTAATTACCATTGTAATAAAGAAAAGCTCTCCAAAAAATACGCGAATCATCTGAAACCACATTTACTGGATATCCAACCTCAAAAAAAACTTTTCCTGGGGTTGAATGAGAAGAATAAGTGGTGAGTTCTTCTGATCTTTCTTGCTGTATCATTTGCCAAAAAGTGTTTGACGTTGAAACAACACGAGAAAAAGCAGGCGCTGACCATATGTTATTATTATAAATAGGAATGGGCTGATAACTAGCGTTTGCAGAATTTTTCTCTGTTAAATAATACCATGTTAAACAGGCAAAATATTGAAGGGAAACTTTTGTATCAATATCAAAAGTTGAAACTAAAATATTCTCGTAAGAAATTTTTAGATTATCTATAACTTTTTCTTTAACTTGTCCCCCAGCAAAAGCAGTGTTTGATCCCTTGCCTCCAATTTCTCCTTTAATGTTATCGGGGTGCGCAGAAATTAAGAATTTATAAAACCTATCAGAATATTTTTTTTCGATAATTTTTGCCTGTTCTTCAAATTCTTTGCCAGCTCTTTTTTCTACAGCCAGCACCACGATCATTTTTTCTTTTGGATAGCTCGATTTTAATATTGCCTCAATACTCTCTTCAATAATTTCTCTGCCTTCTTTGTAAGTTGGCAAAATAATCACATGATAAATATCTTTCCAAGACCTGCCCTGGCTTTGCTGAAGAACCCTTAGTTCTTTTAACCAATTTTTTTTAAAATGACTTTTTACCTTAAAATACCCCATTATTTGGTGTATTGAAAAATAAAAAATTCTAAAAAGATAATAAAAACAAAAAATTATTATAAAAATCGCGACCCACGAAGGCGCTATCCAAGAAAAAACGAACACACCCAATAGTGTGCCTAAGCTCATGATCCCCGGAATCATTTCAAAAAATCTGTACAACGCCCTGTCTTTTTTATTCTCTAAATCCGAGGCCTTTGAAATATCCAAATAATCTTTTTTTTCCATGGTGCTCCCAGCCGGATTTGCCAGCCCTAGGCTGGTCCGCCTTGGGCGGAAACCCGTGAGTAAATTATATTTTTCTTTATAAATTCTCTACCCTGCCCAGTTTTCAAAAAAATTTCTCTAACGCGCGCATCCTTTTCCGCTCTGTATGCCTCGTAATAAATTAAAACCATCGGCCTACGATTTTTTGTTGATACTACTGATCCTTTTGAATGTTCCTCAACTCTTTCCTTCAAGTTTGCACTATATCCAATATAAAACCTATCATCTTTTTTGCTTTGTAAAATGTAAACATAAAACATGCGCTCCCAGCCGGATTTGAACCGGCGTTACCTGCTTGAAAAGCAGATGTCCTAGACCAGGCTAGACGATGGGAGCAGATATGTTATAACTCTACCTCAAAAATTGAAAAAAAACAATATTTTAGGTATAATTTAGCCATGAAAATTTTAGCCATAGAAACATCTTGCGACGACACAGGAATAGCAATACTAAAAATCCCAAAGACCAAAGCCCAAAGCCCAAACTTTGTGGTGCTTTCAAATACTGTTGCTTCGCAAATCGAAGTACATAAACCCTATGGCGGAGTTTACCCAATGCTAGCTAAAAGAGAGCATTTAAAAAACCTGCCCATAGTTTTGAAAAAAGCCTTAAAACAAACAAACATATCAGACCCCAAAAAACAAATTGATTTACTTGCTGTAACAAACGGACCCGGGCTTGAACCGTGTTTATGGGCTGGAGTTAATTTAACAAAAGAGCTTTCAAAATCATGGGAAATTCCTATTGTGCCAGTAAATCATATCGAAGGCCATATTTTAGTAAATTATTTAGAAAACAAAAAAATTAAATTCCCTGCAATTGCGCTTGTGGTTTCTGGCGGGCATACGCAATTAATTTTAATGAAAAAAATCGGGAGCTATAAAATTCTCGGAGAGACTCGGGACGACGCAGCCGGCGAATGTTTTGACAAATGCGCAAAAATTTTAGGATTGCCTTATCCCGGCGGCCCAGAAATTGAAAAACTTTCAAAAAAACTAAAAGATAAAAACTCCAAGCTAAAAGTTAGTTTGCCAAGGCCCATGATAAACACAAAAGATTATGATTTCTCGTTTTCTGGCCTAAAAACCGCGGTGTTATACACATGGCAAAAAATGATTCCTGCCCGTAAAGTGTCCGATCGGACACTTTACGGGCAAATGCAGATTGCGATGGCCTCAGAAGTCCAACAGGCAGTAATTGATGTTTTACTTAAAAAAACAATGAAGGCAGTAAATGGCTACAAGGCAAAAACCTTAATTTTAGGAGGCGGTGTTTCTGCCAATCAAGAACTGCGCAGGCAATTCCAAAAAGCTTTAAAAACAAATAACTCAACGGCCGTTGAGTTATTTATGCCTTCAGCCAATTTAAGCACAGACAATGCTGTAATGACAGCTATAACGGCCTATTTCCACCGCAATAAAAAAATTGCTACGTCGGACGTAACAATACTCAAGGCAGAGGCCAATTTACGAATTAAGTAAAACGTGCTAAATTTAAAAAATAAAAATGGATAAAGCATACGATCCAAAACAAGTTGAAGAAAAAATTTACAAGCTTTGGGAAAAGTCGGGTTTTTTTAATCCAGACAAATTGCCCTCCCGCCACAAAAAACCGTTTTCAATGGTTCTTCCTCCCCCAAATGTTACAGGCGAGCTTCATATTGGACACGCTTTGAACGCAACCATCCAAGATATTTTAATCAGGCAAAAAAGAATGCAGGGGTACAAAACCTTATGGCTACCGGGCACTGACCACGCTGGAATTGCAACCCAAAATGTTGTTGAAAAAAAATTAAGGAAACAGGGCAAATCAAGGTTTGACCTAGGGCGTGAAAAATTTATTGAAGAGGTTTGGAAATGGAAAGAAGAATATGGAAATAAAATTTTAAACCAGTTCAAAAAATTAGGATCTTCTTGCGACTGGTCAAGAACAAGATTTACAATGGACGATGGCTACACAAAAGCAGTGCAGGCTGCCTTTTTAAATTACAAAAAAAAGGGCTGGATCTATAAAGGAAAAAGAATTGTTAACTGGTGTAAAAGGTGCGCCACCTCCCTTTCTGATTTAGAGCTTGAATATAACGAAGAAAAAACAAATTTGTGGTTTATTAAATACCCAATAAAAAACGGGGGTTCTATCACTGTTGCCACCACAAGGCCAGAAACAATGTTGGGAGATACCGCTGTAGCAGTAAACCCAAAAGATAAAAGATACAAAAATTTAGTTGGCAAAATAGCCATTTTACCTTTAGCAAAAAGAGAAATACCAATTGTTGCAGACGAATTGGTTGATAAAAATTTCGGAACAGGAGCTGTAAAAGTTACGCCGGCCCACGACACAACCGACGAAGCAATAGCCCAAAAACATAAATTAGAAATAATACAGGTTATTGATGAACGGGGAAAAATAATAAATTCTCTTGAAAAATACAACGGTCTAAAATCAGATGAGGCAAGACAAGTTGTTGTTGATGACTTAACAAAACAAGGCCTTCTTGAAAAAACAGCGGATTACGCGCACCAAATTCCAAAATGCTACAGGTGTAACACAAAAATTGAATCAATACCCTCTTTGCAGTGGTTTTTGAAAATGTCAGAGCTGGTAAAACTTGCTGAAAAACCAGTAAAATCAGGTAAAATAAAGTTTCATCCTAAAAACTTTGAAAAGCCGTATTTTGACTGGCTAAAAAATATAAAGGACTGGTGTATTTCAAGGCAAATCTGGTGGGGCCACAAAATTCCAATTGAAGGAGAAGAAGGTGTTTTAGATACATGGTTTTCTTCTGCTTTATGGCCCTTTGCAACATTGGGCTGGCCTGAAAAAACAAAAGACCTTAAAACCTTTTACCCAACAAATGTTTTGAGCACAGCAAGAGATATCATAAATTTATGGGTTGCCAGAATGATTTTTTCTGGAATAGAGTTTGAAAAAAAGATCCCCTTTCAAGATGTTTATATCCATGCAACTGTTTTAACCCGCGATGGGCAAAGGATGTCAAAATCATTGGGCACCGGCATCGACCCTTTAAAATTAGTTGAGGAATATGGGGCTGATGCAACAAGGTTTGGAATTACCTATCAAATTATGGGAAACCAAGACATAAGGTTTGTCACAGATAATATTTTAATGGGTAAAAAATTCTGTAACAAAATTTGGAATGCAAGTCGATTTGTTCTATCTCAAACCGGCAATAAAAAATACGAAATTAAAAAACCAAAACCCAAAACAAAAACTGACAAAAAAATCTTAAGCGCTTTAGAAAGAACAAGAAAATCAATAAATAAAGATTTAGACGCTTTTAAATTTGGCAAATCGGCCCACACCCTGTACGATTTTTTCTGGCACGATTTTTGTGATGTTTATATAGAGGAGTCAAAAAAACAAAAAAACGAACTGACTAACAAAATTTTAATATATGTTTTAGCAAATTCTCTTGAGTTGCTACACCCGTTTATGCCTTTTATCACAGAAGAGATTTACCAAGGTCTTCCCCTAAAAGTTAAAAAACAGTGTATAATGATAGAAGAGTGGCCTAAATAAAAGTGGATTACACAATCATACTATATATTATATTCGGCATACTTCCCAGCTTGACCTGGCTTTCTTATTATCTAAGAAAAGATCTCCACCCAGAGCCCAAAAGAATGATCTTAAAGATATTCCTATGGGGGACAGTTATAACTATTCCTGTTTTTTTTGTTCAAATAGGGCTTTCATATTTCTTGCAAAAAGCCAACCTTAACTCAGCGCTAACCAGCTTGATATACTGGTTTTTGGTAATAGCATTTACAGAAGAATTTTTTAAATTTTTGGTTGTTAAAATGAAAGTCCTAAACAGCCCAAATATGGACGAACCCACAGACATTGTGATTTACATGGTTGTTGTAGCCCTAGGGTTTGCGGCATTAGAAAATATTTTGTATCTTTTTTCACCATCAGACGGACTTCCTCTTGAGGTTATTATAAACAGAACCTTGCTAATAAGCTTTATAAGATTTATTGGCGCAACATTTTTGCATACTTTATGTTCGGCTGTTATTGGGTATGCTTTGGCAATATCTTGTTGTGATGAAAAAAACAGAACAACAGAAATTATTTTAGGAATAATAATGGCGACACTATTGCATGGGGTCTACAATTTCTCTATAATGACATTAGACGGTTATCTTAAAATTATCATACCGGTAATAGTTATTATATCTCTTGCTTTCCTTGTGTTTTCTGGATTTAAAAAACTTGGAAAAATAAAAAGCGTCACAATATTAAACAAGTAAATTCACATTATATTTATGACAAAAAAACTAAACCCAAAAAACGTTGAAGACACAACTCCTGAAGGAGAAATTTTTGACCAAGACGGAGAATTGGTTGTGGATGTTTTTGAAACAAATTCTGATTTTGTGGTGCTAGCTGCCATAGCAGGAGTGCAAATAAAAGACGTGGATATATCGCTTGAAAAAGATATGATGGTCATAAAAGGAAACAGGCAAGACCCACACAACCAACCCGAAAAAAAATATTTTTATCAAGAATGCTATTGGGGTCCATTTTCCAGAAAAATAATACTGCCAGAAAACATAGATATTGACCAAGCAGATGCCCAAATGGACAAAGGAGTGTTGACTATAAAAATCCCAAAAACAGAAGATAGGGGCAAAGTAGGAGTAAAAATCTCTTAATAAATATACTCCCACAAAACCTCCAAAACAGTTTCTAAGCTTTCAGCGCTACACTTATCTATAGTATCTTTGCTTGTTGCCCAGTAAGGGTAATCGTAATCAATCACCAAAAAGCTTGGTATGCCAGCTTGATTCAAGGAAGTGTGGTCGTCTCTTATTTCCTGGCCAACCTCATCCTTAAACACATTATTGTTAATGTCCACAGCAATGTCCCAGAATGCTTGAGTTTGTTTAAGAGCATCTCTTACAGAAGATGCTTCTTTTTTAATTTTTAAATCCTTATCGCAAACCATGTCTAAAACAACCGCAGATATTGGTTTTTTATTTTCGTAAAAATCCTGCAAATGTTCTGTAAAATAAACAGACCCCAATGGCTGCCAGTTTGTAAAATCACCGCCCTGGCTTTCTTCGCCTTCTTCCCCGTCAAAAAACACAATATCAACGCCAACATCAATCGGCTCTTCAGAAACACTTAACAAGCGCGCAAATTCCAATAAAACAGCAACTCCGGAGGCAGAATTATTTGCCCCAGGTGACGGCTGACCTTTGTCAAACAAATCCCTGAAAGAGATTTTTTGACTATCGTAATGCGTGGCAATTATTATACGATTTTCTTTTTCAGGACTAAAGCGGGCAATAATGTTTTTTAATTCATAAGAATCCCCGCTTGCCTCTGAGTGGACCCATGTTTGGGTTTTAACTTCATCAGCTAAAGTTTGCATTTCAGCTATAATAAAATTTTGGACTTTTTTGTGCCCCGAGGATGTAGGATGTCGCGGGCCATAGTTTAATTGCTGGCTAATTATAGCCAGCATTTCCTGGCCTAAATTATTGTTTTTTTGCAAAACCTTTCCAGTTAGATATTCCACTGGAGAATAGTCATCAGTCAACAAGGGGTAGGAAGACAAATCAAATCTGTTTAAATCAATAATTTTATCATTTGAAAAATCAACTAATTCCTCAGAATTATATCCTACAAAAATTATGTTTTGGGAACCAGTTATTTTTGGGGACTTTACTGCAAAAAAATAGCTGTTTTCAAACACGCTTTTAAATGTTTTGATTTCAGAAAAAATTAAAGATGGCTCCTGGCGCGACAAGTCGCCTATCATATTGGCAATAAAGATTCCGTTTTGACTCAAGCGGTTTTTTACAGTTTCAAAAAATTCCTTGGCTGTAAAATGCGCGGGTATTGAATAAAGCGAATAATAAACATCGCTAAATATAAGGTCATAATTTTTTTCTGACTTTGCTAGAAGGCGCCTGCCGTCTTCTGTAAAATTTTTTAATCTTTCTGCGTCTTTTAAATTAAAATACTGCTTTGCGAGCTCATATAGCGACGGCTCAATTTCTGAAACATCAACATTGGCCTCTGGCAGTTCAAAAAGCAAGGCCTTGGGCACAGAATAAGCTCCCCCGCCTATTACAAGCGCGTTTTTTATTTCAGTGTTAAAAGCTTTGTAAACAGAGTAATATTTTGTGTATTCATAAACTAAGTCAGTTGGGTCTTGCGAGTCTAAAAACATAGCTCCTGAAAAACTGCGGTCTTGCATAAAAAATCTTGTTGGCCTGCCGTTAAACTCACCATCAAAAATAGTAATTTTTTCATACACCCCGTCTTTTTGATACAAAAAATCCGCTTTTGCAAAATAAAAACTACACAAAGAACAGCTTACAAAAATTAAAAAAAATAAAAAAAATTTAAACAAATTTTGTTTTCTGTCTGATATAAAAAGGCCTGAAAAACCCAACAAAAACAGCGCAACGCCTGTTGATATTATAATTTTGTTTATTCCAAAATAAGGAATAAACAAAAAACCTGCTGACAAGCTACCGGCAATACTTCCCAAAGTTGACCAAAAAAATACTTTTCCTGAAATGGCGCCAACTCCTTGTTCCGGAAAATTAACGCTTTGGAGTTTTATGGCGTAAGGTGAAAGCATTCCAAGCAAAACAGCTGGAAAAAAGAAAAGCAAAGAAGATATTAAAGGCCCTGCTGACAAAGATAAAAAAGAGCTTAAAACAGGCAATACTAAAATGCCCACCAGATAAAAAGCGATTAAAATAATTCCGCTAGCTAATATTATGACAAAAAACAGAAAAAAAGACGGCTTTTTATCAGCCATCCGCCCTCCAACATAATACCCAATACTCAATGCGGCTAAAATAACGCTTATTACGCTAGATACTGTAAAAATTGTGTTTCCGTAAAAAGGTGAAAGAATTCTGGTGGCTGTAACCTCAATAATTAAAACACAAGCCCCGGTTATGAATACAGAGAAAGGGAGTATATATTTTTTCAGATGAGATATCATTTAAAAATTTGAAATTTACAATTTACAATTTAAAATCAATTTAAAATTATCTAATTTGAAATGATTAATTCGGTTTTTTGCCGAACGGCAAAAAACCGAATAGTTGTGCCGGCGGTGAGATTCGAACTCAAATCCTTGCGGAACGTGCTCCTAAGGCACGCGTGTATTCCAGTTCCACCACGCCGGCATAATTATACGTTATTTATACAAAAAAATCAGGCAATTGGCAACGCCTCAGACAGGTCTGAGGCGTTCATTCAGGCAAAAAAAAATGCGCTCTTGGCTGTGTTCGGACGAATCCGAAACAACCAAGAGCGCCTGTAAGATCCGCTACCAGCAAACGGATCTCGAAGGAGGGACTACCAGACATTCCAGCAAGCACCGTCCCAATGACGTAACTTACCTTGGATGGGATACCAGCCGGGGCCGTCTTCGGGAATATACTTCCCACTAACGGTCTTCCTGACTTTTGGTCTCTCACCCTTCTTCAGGATCAAATAGTCCTCCTCAAGGGCAGAAGCATACTCCTGCCCTCTCTCTTCGGCGAACTCCCTGCTCTTGTTCATAGCGCCAACGGCCTTGTTAGTAGCCGTCGTACTTCCCTGGACCCGGCCTTCCAACTGTTGGATGGTCTCAGCCAAAGAATCAATGCGACCCTCAAGACCTTCAAACCTTTTGAAAAAGGCCTGTACAGTCTCCTGGGTTATGCCACGAAAATGCTGCCACGGCCTGTTCTTTGCGTCCTGCATGCGCAAGAGATTCTTCTGCATCTCGGCCTTTTCTTCCTCAAGCCGAGACTTCTCTTGCTTCAGGCGATCGACAGCGTCGACCGAACTTCCGGACAAAAAAGCACGACATACATCAGGGGCATTCTTCACAGCATTCTCGCCCCTGAAAGAAAACGTACGGACCTCGGTCACGTCGATGCCATCAGCACTTCCTTGGGCTGAATTATCAACCGTAACATTCTGTGTGGCATTTTGCGGCGTGGAAGACGTTCGCTCCGAAAATCTGGTAGCTTTACCATCCACATCGTCTAATACCATGCGCTGGGGCGGGTCGGCTTGCGGTTCCTCTGCCGTCGGAAGCATACCAGGCATCCTGGGCGGGTCGGCTTGCGGTTCCATCTTTGCCGGAGGAACTGCTTGCTCTTTGGCTGGCTGACTCTCAGCCGGCTTCTCGAGCATGGCAATCCGCTTTTCGAGCCGAGCAACCTCGTTGGTCTCGGCAGACGCCGAAACCGAGGCTGGCTTGTTCGGCTCGGACTTCTTGTCCGAGAAAAACCAGACCCCGAAACAGAAGAACAAAATCGCCATTGCCACCACCAAAGCAAGGTTTGCTTGTGGCCACACCCAACTCCAAACCGTTGTCGTCGGCTTTGTTGGCGGCTTCTTGACCGGTGGCTCGGTTTCCTTGCCGTCCTTTGGTTGGAGATCGGTTATCCTTTTCTCCAACTCGGCAATCCGTGGCTTGACCTTTTCCAGCATATCCTTGGCCGCCTCCTTGCGCGCCGCTTCCACAGCCACTTCTTGATCGGCCTTGGCTTGCACAGCCGCCTCCTCGAGCGCGGCTTGCACAGCCGCCTCCTGATCGGCCTTGATCTTTTTGGCCGCTCTCGTAGCAGCCGTTTTTTCCCGTCTCTCCCGAGCCTTCTTCTGCTTCTCGGTCTCCACAGGATCCGTCACAGGACTCGTTGCATCCACCATCTTGCACCTCCTCGTTTTCAAAGTAACACATTTGATTTGCCAAAGAGACACCCTCCATGGCAAGTGAACATCACGTTATAACACCACTACTAAATGATACTATAACGCAATGTCCACAAAATCAAACTATCCAGCATTTTAGCATATTCCAGCCACCTTGTCAAGCCATCAAACTAAATGCAAACAAAAAACACCCGTCAACTTCGAGTGAGTGAGGAGCTACCCGACAGTTTATTGACGATCGCCAATAAACTGTCTATGGCAATTCAAATTAAATAACTCAACCAGATGAGTTGTTTAATTTTAGATTTGCTGAAATTCAGATTTGCTGGTCTACTAAAACGTCCGATCGGACCATTTGGTAGATTTGTTTTTCAGTAGAAATATGTATGTTATTAGAAATATGTATGATAAAAACAGTTATATTACGTTTTTTGCCACGTGGCAAAAAACGTAATATTTTAAACACGCCAGACACTGTCTGGCGTGTTTGTTTTAGTGTAGAGCTATACGGTTTTTTGCCGTACGGCAAAAAACCGTATTTGACGCATCAGTTTTTCTTAAGAACTTCGGACGGTACCCAGCTTTTTATTTTTCCTGTTCCTCGTAAAAACTAAAACTTAAATAAAAAACACCCGGAAACTCCGGGCAAACGAGAAGTTAATATAAAGAGTTAATATAATAAAATGGTGGCTGACCCCATTTCATGCATTTCATGCTCCCTTCAACGATTGAATATTAGAATAAAAAACTACTAAACCAAAAACACTTACTAATTGCCGTGCAACAAACCGTCTATGATTGCCTCAGCCATTGTAGCTAAAATAACCAAAACTGTCCCTATAATGGCAGCTATCATTGCTTTTTTTGCGATTCCTGTTTTTTCAGGATTTCCAGCTGCAGTAAGATATAAAATTCCAGCGATAAACCATCCAATAACAACTATAGATCCGGCTATAGTGTTGACCGCATTCTCTACGTTCCAAACAAACTGTTCTACTTCACTTGCAAAAATTACCTTTGGAGCAAAAGCAAAAAAACAAAACAGTAAAATCAAAAATAATATTTTTTTGTTTGTTGTTTTCATATGTGTTTTAAATAATACAATAAATTTATCGGATCTAAAACAAAAATATATTCTTTTATACTAAAAAATATTGCAAACATTATGGATTACACATCGTGGTCGGCAATCCTAACGAAACCGCGATAATATTGCAGGCAGAAGCTGCTATAATAATTATTATTGTCCCTGCCACAGCGGCGATTAAGGCCTTTCTTGCTAAACCAAGTTTTTCAGGGGCTCCTTGGGCTGTTAAAAACAATATTCCAGTTATAATCCAAAAAATAATTACACATCCAATAGCAACGGGCCAAGCTACATTTGTAACGACACTACTCGTCATAGCCCCGATGGTCTGGGCTCCAGTTAAAGTCGGAACAAAAACAACAGCAAAAAGAACTAAAGACAGTATTTTTATATTTTTCATGTTAATTTCAAACGAAATTTAAACTAAATTACGCAACTCAAAACAGTTATTTGCCGGGCGCTTCCCGGCTTTGCCAAATAGCGCCCGGCGCAAAATCGTTAAAAAATATTCGTGACAACTGTAATTATTACGAATGCGAGAATGGCAACCACAATACCAGCAACTCCCCATATTAAGGCCTGCCTTGCTGTTGCAATCTTTTCGGGGCTTCCTTGCGAAGTAATAAATAAAATACCAGCAACAACAAACATAATCACTGCTATTACTGTAAACACAATCCACACAGCATTTGCAATCTTTTCTCCTATTGTCTCCAAATCCGTGCTAATAGTAGGAGGATCTCCACCTATTTGAGCCAATGTAACAACTGGCAAAGCCAAGACGGCTAATAAAAGTAAACCTAAAACAATTTTTTTCATACTAATTTTGGAATAAATTTTCATATTTAATCGACCTTTTGATTATTTAACTCTTAAAACTAAGGTGTTCTTCCTAAAATCTCTTGAATGACATTTACAATAACTGTTGCAGATATTCCTATTGCTATTCCTATTATAGCATAAGTTAAAGCGGTTTTTGCTTTATTTATTTTTTCTGGGCTTCCAGCTGATGTAAGATACAAAATAGCCGCAACAATAATCATTATTGTTCCCAAAGCGCCAATCAGCACGCTTATTGCTTCGGCTATCTGTAATAAAAGCTGGTCAAAACTATTTGCTCCTAAGGGATTTCGTAAAACAGTCTGCCCAAAAGCAAAACTAGCAACACCAAACAAAGCAACAATTACAGCTAAAGAAACTAATTTTTTATTCATATTAAGCTATTATATCAAAAAAATACAATACAAGCTGTGGATAACTCAATTACTACTAAATTACGAATTTTTACTAATATACTAATTCGGCGTAAATTGGTAAATTTGTATTTATTAGTAATTTAGTAGTTTATTTAGTCTTTCAGGCATGCTCCAGATGCAACCTTATCTCCTGGTTCCAATCGCATTATTCTTACTCCTTGGGTTGCTCTTCCAAGCAATGAAACAGATTTTGTTCCTGTTCTTATAACCTGGCCTTTGCGGGAAATTACAATCAAATCCTCTCCTTCTAACGGTTCTTCTAAAATACACGACATAACTATTCCTCCAGTTTTAGCTGTAATGTTGGCTGTTTTAATTCCAGACCCGCCCCTGCCCTGAACTTTATACTGGTTGATATCTGTTCTTTTTCCATATCCGTTTTCCATAACAACCAAAAGATATTGTTTTTGTTTTTGTCCCTCGCCCGCCGTAGCCTTGACAAAGGCGGGTATAACCTCCATTCCAATAACTTCATCATCTTTTTTAAGGTTAACTCCTTTTACGCCGGCAGCTGCCCTGCCCATTGGCCTAATGTCTTTTTCCTTAAATCTTATAGAAATTCCATTTTTTGTAACCAGCATTATGTTATCCTCCCCTGTTGTTTTAACAACTTTTCTTAACAAATCTCCTTTTTCCAATTTTATGCTTATAATTCCGCTTTTTCTCACATTTTCAAAAGCATCCAAAGATGTTTTTTTGATTCTTCCATTTTTTGTAACCATTACTAAGTATTTATACTTTGAGGCCTCTTGTTTTTCACTGTTTGCTTTTGCGGGAGAAGGTTTTTCAATTGGCACTAAAGACAAAACTTTTTCTTCAGTTGACAATTCCAAAAAATTCAAAAGTCCTCTGCCACGGGCAACCCTTGTGCCTTCTGGAATTTCATAAACCTGCGTTTGAAAAACTTTTCCAGAATCAGTAAAAAACATTAAGTTATCATGCGTTGAAGCGCACAAAAAATGCTCAACAATATCATCTTGCATTGTCTTCATTCCCATAATTCCCTTTCCACCGCGTTTTTGGATTTTATAAGTGGTAGGATTTATTCTTTTAATATATCCTCCTGTTGTCAAAGTAACTATTGTTTCTTCAAGGGGCACTAGGTCAACGTCTGAAATTTCTCCCAGCTTTCCTTTCACAACTTTTGTGCGTCTCTCGTCTCCGTATTTTTCCTTCATCTCCTGAAATTCTTTTTTAATAATAGCTTTTAATTTTTCTGGGCTCTTTAAAATAGCCATTAATTCTTTTATTTTCTCCAAAATTTCTTTTAATTCATCTTCTATTTTCTTTCTTTCAAGACCAGCTAAAGTTTGTAAGCGCATTTCCAAAATTGCCACTGCCTGCCTTTCAGTCAATTTAAACTTTTTCATTAAATTCACTCTTGCCTCCTCCTTGTCTTTGGATTTTTTAATCGTTTGTATGACAGCATCAATGTTTTTTAAAGCAATCATCAAGCCCTGTAAAATATGGGCTCTTTCTTTGGCTTTTTCCAAATCAAATTTTGTCCTTCTGGTAACAACTTCTTTTCTGTGCTCAATAAAATATTTAATAACATCAGACAAAGATAAAATTTCCGGCTGTATGCCGTCAACCAGAGCCAGTAAATTCAAATGAAATGTTTTTTGCAAATTAGTAAATTTGTAAAGGCGGTTTAAAATCCTTTGCGGCTGGTACCCTCTTTTAACATCAATAACAATCCTCATTCCCTCCCTGTCTGACAAATCCCTAATATCTTTTATACCCTCAACTTTTTTGTCTGCAACTAGTTTTGCTAAATCTTCAACCAAAGTGGACTTTACAACCTGATAAGGAATTTCTGTAATAATAATTTTTTCAGACCCGTCTTTTCTGGAAACAACATCTGTTTTTCCCCGCATTAAAATAGACCCCTTGCCTTGAGAATACGCAGAAATTATTTCTTTTTGGTCATAAATTATTCCTCCTGTTGGAAAATCAGGTCCTTGGATAAACTGAAATAAGTCAGGAGTTTCTGCCTTAGGGTGGTCAAGCATATAAATAGTAGCGTCCAAAACTTCTGTCAAATTATGAGGAGGAATATTTGTTGCCATTCCAACAGCAATTCCCAATGTCCCATTCAAAAGTAATTGAGGCACAGGAGAGGGTAGGACAATCGGCTCTTTTCTTGTCCCATCATAATTATCAACAAAATTAACGGTATTTTTTTCAATATCTTGTAACATCATCTCCCCAACTTTTGAAAGTTTGCACTCTGTGTACCTCATAGCTGCAGCTCCGTCACCGTCAATTGACCCCCAGTTTCCTTGACCCTGTATCAGCGTGTATCTTAAATTAAAATCCTGGGCCATTCTTACCATAGAATCATAAACAGCCGTATCTCCATGAGGGTGGTATTTTGCCAAAACATCTCCAGTAACAGCAGCCGACTTCCTAAATTTTGCGCTAGCTCCCAATCCCAATTCATTCATCGCAAACAAAATTTTCCTATGCACGGGTTTAAGTCCATCTCTTACATCAGGAAGCGCGCGAGCAACAATAACCGACATTGCGTAATCAATGTATGATTCTTTCATCTCCTGAACAATCTCCCTTTGCTTAATTTTCCCCCCGTTTCCGCCAGTTGGCGAGCTTGGTTTTTCTTTTTTTTCTGCCATTTTTTACTGATTTAAATCTTCAATGCTCGGAAATTGCACGTTTTCTATTTCGCTTCCTAAATTTGAAATCCGATTTATTGCTGATTTTACCCAAAAAAATCCCATTATAATTGCTAAAACAGCAACAATAACCCACAAAATAATCTTTTTCTGCTTATCTGGTAAATTCCTTAAATATTCAAGTTTAGATTTAAAATCCATAACTTAGGGCTGCAAAACAACTATTTCCATCGTATCTTTTGGCAATGTTGACGCCTTCACAGTAAATTTATCAACCGGCTCTATTTTATTTTTTCCCATTGTTTTTAAAAACTTATCAACGCTGTCAAGTTTTATGTTTAAATTCGGCAATGCATAATGCATTGGTATTGCAACTAATGGCTCAATCTGGGAAATCACTTTTTGAGCTCCCTGAGAATCAATAGTATAAGTTCCTCCAACCGGAATCATTAAAACATCAACAGAATCAATTTTTTCTAATTGCTCGTCGCTTAATTGCTTTTCCCCAAAATCACCCAGGTGGCAAAACCTTATGCCCTCTGCCTCAAAAACATAAATTGTGTTTTGGCCTCTTTTTTTGCCTTCTTCATCGTCGTGAAAAGAGGAAATTCCCTGTACAAAAACCCCTTTTACCTCATATTCTCCAGGGCCATTTATAACAAAGGCCCCCCCCTTTAAGGCCTTAACATTATTATGGTCTTTATGCTCATGCGTAACAAGCGTTATGTCAGCTGAAAACTTTGGGGGCTTTAACCCATAACTTTCGTCAAAAGGATCTATCACAATATCAGCTGAATGATCCTTTGAATTTGAAACCGAAATTGAGAAGCAGGACTGCCCTGCCCATTGAATCTTTGCCATATTTAATTATTTTATCACATCCATTTTTCAAATTCAACTATTTACAAGCCCCGCATTCTGTACTATATTACATTATCGTTTTGCTTGAACAATTCTTTACTTGCGAGGACAGTCATGGCTAAAAAGAAACCCCGACGAAGAAAAAATCCGAAAGCCGGAGGAATTCTGAGACAATTCAGATTGAAAAGCGGTAAAACATTGTCTCAGGTTGCCCAAGAAGTTGGATGCAGTATAGGAAATGTGTCGGGTTGGGAAAGAGGCATAACAGCCATTCCCGTAAAGAACATTGACAGGGTGGCTAGTGCATATGGACTGACTGAGGAAAAAAAGAGTCAGTACATTGAGTTTGTCTATTCACCTCTGGAAGATTCTCCAGAACTATCCACAGAGTCTCAAGTATTCTGCGGATGGCTCGCCTTGCCAGAAGAATCTCGCAGGCGGATTCTTCGCGCGATGAACGCTTACGAAAACCCGCCTCAAGAGTAAAGAGTAATTAGAAATATGCCTTGGTACATTTCATACCCGGGCTTTTTTTATTTATTTTGCTTATCAAGATTTATACGGTTTTTTGCCATATGGCAAAAAACCGTATTTAATTGCTTAATTTATGATATAATAAATATGGCATAATAAATAAAATTGTAGAAATTAATATTATAAAAATTAATAAAAAATAATTATGGGAATGGCGATTCCAAAAATAATACGGGAATTATGGTTAAGGGATTTAGAAAACGGACCTGCTTTTACAATCGATGATATTTTTGATTTCTTTAAAGAAGAGGAGCAAAAAGAGGCAAAAGCAGCTGTAGCAAGATTAAAACACGAAGAGGTCATTAAGCAAAAACAAAATTATGACGGCTCAGTTTTAGTTTCGCTGTCAGAAAAGGGCAGATTAAGGGCGCTTAATTTAATATTTAGAAAACTCGGCAACCGAAAAGAAAAATGGGATGGAAAATTGCGAATGGTGTCGTTTGATATTCCGGTTCGTTGCACAAAAGGCAGAAAAGCTCTAGTGTACAGATTAAAATCAGGCGGATTTTATGAATTACAAAAAAGTTTATTTGTATATCCTTATGATTGCGAAAAAGAAATAAATGCTCTTGCTAAATTGTTTAAAATTGAAAAGTATATTTGCTTTGCCCTGTTGGAATCAATAGATAATAAAGAAAAACTAATGCATCATTTCAAATTAGGATAATCCGGTTTTTTGCCACGTGGCAAAAAACCGTATAACACCGCGCAATTTTATTTTGTTTTGTTTTGTCTTAATTTGCAATATTTTAAAAAGTAGTGTATAAAGACCCTATTACTATTAATACTGCTGGCCTGCAGCAGAACCCATCAAAATGCGCTAGCTTTTGTCGGGGAAAAATGAACAGGTATTTTTTTATGACAAAAGAAGACACTAATAAAAATTCATGCTCCCAACTTTCTGTGGGCGCAACAATCGAAGGAACAGTGGTGGCAAGAGACAGGTCGTCTCTTTTTATTGATTTGGGAATAAATGGAACTGGCATAATCTATGGCAGGGAATTTTACGAAGCAAAAGATGCTATTAAAAACCTTCAAATTGGGGATAAAGTTTTTTCAAAAATAGTTGAGCTGGAAAATGACGAGGGCTACAAAGAATTGTCGTTGAAAGACGCTGTTAAAGAAATGAGCTGGTTAAAATTAAAAGAGCTTAAAGAATCAGGCCAGCTTTTAAATGTTAGAATTAGTGGGGTAAATAAGGGCGGACTTTTAACAACACTAGAAGGCGTACAAGCGTTTTTGCCTGTTTCGCAGTTATCCCCAGAAAATTATCCAAGAGTAACTGATGCTGACAAGCAAAAAATCTTAAAAGAACTTCAAAAATTCATAGGCAAAACATTGGAAGTTAAAATCTTGGATTTGGTGGCAGGAGAAAATAAACTAATTTTATCTGAAAAAGCCAAATCAGAAGAAAAAATAAAAGAAACTTTAAAAAACTACAGCAAAGGAGATGTTGTGGAAGGTCAAATTACCGGCATTGCTGACTTTGGTGCATTTATAAAATTTTCTAAAGCAGAAGAAACAGAAGAAATTGAAGGCCTTATCCATATTTCAGAGCTTGACTGGCAGTTGGTTGAAAGCCCAGCTGAAGTTGTAAAGGTGGGGGACAGCGTAAAAGCTAAAATTATTGACATAAACAACAATCAGGTTTTTCTTTCTCTAAAAGCAATGAAGCAAAACCCATGGGAAGAAATAGAAAAACAATACAAAAAAGGCGATAAAATAAAAGGAAAGGTAACCCAGTTTTCAGCTTTTGGGGCATTTGTCCAAGTTTCTGACAAAATCAGGGGGTTGTGCCATGTTTCAGAATTTACTACGAAACAAGAGATGGAAAGCAAGCTGAAAATAGGCGAGGCATATGAGTTTGAGGTTTTGACGATAGAACCAAAAGAGCACAGAATGAGCTTAAAATTAGTTGCAAAATAACTAAAATCCAAACGGACCAGTTGACGGCTCAGTCCGCCTTAGGCGGACTGAGCCGTTTATTTAATTATGAAAGCTAAGCTTGACAAAAACATATTATAATGTAAGATAAACAAACTTACATATTCAGCACCTTTAGAAAAAACAAGTATCAAGTGGAGAAACCTTATGTATAGACGAAAGGTTCGAGCGTGTGCGCGTGGATCCCAAAACTCAATATCAGCATCAGTAGCAAAACAAGTACTGCTCCTGATCGACTGGGATAATCTTTTTATTAGCTTATATGAACACTTCGGCGCAAAGGAAATGCGAATTGAAAAAAAACTAGAGATGATCGTAAGGTGGGTAAAAGAAGAAATAGGCGAATTGTTAGGGGGTTATGGATTTGTGTTTGCCCCAGAACATCTTGCGGTCTTGCACCAACAATCCTGCGTGGATAACGGATTAAGGATTGTGATTTGCCCCAAAAGGCCACTAGAAAAGCCAAAAAGGAATTTGAAGACAGGAGACTTAATAGAGGTTGAAGATACGGTTGACGAAACAATCATTTGGTTTACCAAAACAATGATGCGTCATCCAAACTTTGGCTTCCTGTGCCTTGTTACCGGAGACAGCGATTATATCCCTCTTCTCAAGGAAGTGGAAAGGTATTCTATTAAGAGAGCTCTAGTATTCCCTACACGACGCTGTTTGTCAGAATCAAAAGAGCTCGTCCGGCTTGCAGACAAACACCCAAAAACCCTAAAAATAATGCGCCTTAGGCTTGATACATAAATTGCAGTGTGAAACATCCACTGCTTTTGTTTTACAAAATTTAATAATTTTTACTTGACAACAACTTAATAATATGTATAATACATACAATTCTTGAGATTCGCACTTTTGCAGGTCTTAGCTCTGAAAGGAGCATAAAAATGGCTAAGAACCCTGTGGAGGATCTGAGAAAATCTTTTGACGAGCTCAAACTAAAACTCCCAAAAGACTTCGCAGGTCCCGTGGAAGAGACCGTGGAGAAGATGTTCGCCCTCACACAAGAGGTCGAGTCAGGCGTGGCAGCAGCCCTAGAGTGGCTCGCCAAGAAAAACGCCTTCATCGCCGGCATCGAGAACCGCATGAAGCGGAGAATCGCCGAATCCGAGTGGGCCGTCAAGGAAGACGAGACGCGAGGGTATCTGGAAATGTGCCTGAGCCACGAGAACCCGTTCATCCGCCTTGCGGCAGCGATGTCGTACCTGAAATACTGCCTTTTGGGCAAATTCAGAGACGTCGAAGACGCCAGCAGGAGCGTCTCTGACCTAGAAGAACGCAAACTTCTGGTCCAGGCGCACGATGGGTTCACGATCGGGTACAAGAAGTACCGCCTAGGCGAGGGTTTCGAGTTTGACCCGCAAGACGCCGAGGTGATCGAGGAGCAGGCGAAGAAATTCACGCGCCAGCTCATGTCCCTCGAAAAACAACGACGGGGGGCGGTGACCGACGAGATGAAGCAAGACGCCAATCTGAACATGGAAGACGTCTGGGACAACGAGAAAACGGGCAGGTGCTTCATGGAAGTCCCTCCTGAGTGGGATGAGGACAATGAACGGTGGCGCAGGGGCGGCCAAATGGTCGTCCTTCTCACCCAAAAAGACGTCATCCCTGTCTCGGGCAACGGCGCCATGGAGCCAACCATAAGGCGGATGAAGGAACTGGATATCCACCTGCAACGCCACACCCTGTTGTGGGATGCTCCTCCGGGTTCGGGCAAAGCTTTTCATCGCGTCAAGGAAAGCGTGATGAGAACCCGCGACCTGACCGAAGAGGAGGCCTCAGAATACGTCAACAAGCTGAGATTGTTCTGGTACCTCATCGACCGGGCTTTCAAAGGAGAGGAAGCCAAAGAGAAACTGGAACAAACCAGGCAAGAATTCCTCTCAAGAGCTGGGATCACTCCCGAACAGTTCTTCGGGCTGAACGGAAGCGACACGCCAGCCGACGGAATCGCCTGCCTGGAGTTCGAGGGGGCTTTCCACACCAAAGGGAAACAACCGATCTACAGCCTTTTTTTTCTCATTGAGAGGTCGAAGGTTGACGGTCGGAGCGTGCTGTCCCTGGTGGACATGCCTCCCCATGTTGCTGAACTGCTCGGCAATCTGCAAGGAAAGCAGTTATCTGAAGGAGAAGACTTCAGGGAAGTCCCCAATACCTTAGGGAAAATCCTGAGGGCGATCCAAGGGCAGAAGAACATGGAAGTTGAAATCAACAACGCGTAACAACCGTTTGACCTGTAACTGTGCGAATCTAGGGCGCTGGGAATGCAACTCGTAGTTGCAGAACCAGCGCCTCTTTTTTTGTATATTTTAGTTCATATTGAAATACGCCTAATTTTGTGGTAAATTGATAACATAAAACATAAAATGAAAAACCCAAAACAAAAAATGAAAATAAATCCTTTTTTGAAAAATTTTGTAGCAATAATTTTAATCCTAATAGTTATCGGAGCAATTTTTAGTTTGCTTTACTATCCTGCTGAAATGCCAAATGAAATTTCCGCCACCCAGCTGGTTTCTGACATAAATCAAAATAAAGTAAAAGATATTACAGTAGCAGGAGATGTGCTGGAAATTAAATATGCTGATGAAAAAACCGCCACTTCGATGAAAGAACCCAACACCAGTATAACTGATTTGCTGGTAAACCTTGGGGTTAACAAAGAAAATCTTGATAAAGTTAACATTGACATCAAACCAGCCAAGGAAGATATTTGGTCGTGGCTGACTCCGCTTTTGATTTTTGGAATTTTGCCTTTGGTGTTTTTTGGAATAATTTTTTGGATGATGTTCAGGCAGGCAAAAACAGGCGCCATGCAGGCATTTGACTTTACAAAAGCCAGAGCCAGGTTGTTTGGAGCTGAAGGCCACGGAAAAGAAAAAATAACTTTCAAAAACGTAGCAGGATTGAAAGAAGCAAAAGAAGAGCTAGTGGAAATTGTTGACTTTTTAAAATTCCCAAAAAAATATTTGGCAATGGGAGCCAAAATACCAAGAGGAGTTTTGATGGTGGGAGGAGCTGGAGTTGGAAAAACTTTATTGTCAAGAGCTGTGGCAGGTGAAGCAAGTGTTCCGTTTTTCTCAATCTCTGGGTCTGAGTTTGTGGAAATGTTTGTGGGGGTAGGATCAGCAAGAGTGCGTGATTTATTTTCAACAGCCAAAAAAGCATCCCCTTCAATAATTTTTATTGACGAGCTCGATGCCATTGGCAGGCACAGAGGAGCTGGAATTGGAGGAGGGCATGATGAAAGAGAACAAACATTAAACCAGATTTTAGTGGAAATGGATGGCTTTGACAAAGAAACAGGAGTGATTATTTTAGCTGCCACTAACAGGCCTGATATTTTAGACCCTGCTTTGCTGAGACCCGGCAGATTTGACAGAAAAATTGTTTTAGATCCACCAGATGTTCACGACAGAGAAGCAATTTTGAAAATTCATTCCTCAGATAAGCCATTAAATGGAAATGTGGACTTTAAAGAGGTTGCTGAAAGAACGCCCGGATTTTCTGGGGCTGATTTGGCAAACGTTGCAAACGAGGCTGCTTTGCTGGCAGCCAGGCAAAACCAAACCCAAATTCATCAAAAAGAATTTTTAGAAGCAATAGAAAAGGTCTTACTAGGCCCTGAAAGAAAATCGCACATTTTATCTAAAAAAGAAAAAGAAATTGCGGCTTTTCACGAGGCAGGGCATGCTTTGGTTTCCAGTTTTTCGCCCGAAACAGAACCTATAAGAAAAATATCTATTATTGCCAGAGGAATGGCAGCCGGTTATACTTTACAAGTTCCTTCAGAGGAAAAGAAAATGAAGACAAAAAACCAATTTCTATCTGAAATCGCAACGCTTCTTGGCGGATATTCTGCTGAAAAAGTAAAATTTGGAGAAATGACAACAGGAGCGTCAAACGATTTAATAAGAGCATCAGAGCTTGCCAGAAGGCTGGTAAAAGAATTTGGCATGTCGCCTTTAGGTCCCATAGCTTTCGGTGGAAAAGAGGATCTTGTATTTTTAGGGAAAGAAATTTCAGAGCAAAGAAATTATTCAGAAAAAGTTGCTGAAAAGATTGACCATGAAGTGGAAATAATTATAAAGCAGGCGCAGAAAAACGCTGAAGCAATTTTGCAAAAACGCAAAAACCTGCTGGATAAGGTTGCCAAAAAACTTATTGAAAAGGAAACCATAGAACGGGAAGAATTTGAAAAATTAATATCCGCCAGAGGCGGATCCGCCTTAGGCGGAAACGGAGGTAAGATAAAAAATAATAAAAAATAATTTAGTAGGGCGTGTAGCTCAGCGGTTAGAGCGCCAAGCTTATACCTTGGTGGCCCCAGGTTCGAATCCTGGCACGCCCACTGAAAAATAAATAATGGGCGCTTAGCTCAGCTGGTTAGAGCGCAAAATTGACGTTTTTGAGGTCGGGGGTTCGAGTCCCTCAGCGCCCACAGTTTAATAAAATTAAATTTAAATTTATGCCAAGAAATATCGAATCCGGTCCAAATCCAGATGAAACACCAGAGTCTTCTGATAGAATGTTTGTTGGAGAGGGGAAAAAAAGAATGGCTCTTTCAGAAGAAGATTCAAGAAAACTGAGAGAAGCGATAAAATCTGGTGATGAAAAGCGCGCTCTCGAAAAACAGCAAGCAGAAGAAGAAAAGAGGAAAAGTCTAATTGACAGTCTTAAACCGGAAAAAACAGAACCAGGCACTGCTTTTTCCGTGCATGACGCCTTGAGAAGGGCAATGCTAATGCATGAAATGAGGCTTGAAGAAAAACCTGAAGACGAGCTAGTGAAGCAAAAACTAGAAAAATTAAAAAAGGAATGCGATCTTCTTCGCAGAGCTACTGGAGCTAATTTGTCTGATGAATTACCTGCGATAGACGCGCATGATTTAGTAGAAAAAACCACAGAATATTTAATAGAAGAAACAAAAAAATTTCCTTATTATGAATCTGAAAAAGACATGCAAGAAGAAATAAAATCAATCTCAGAAACTGCGCAAAGATTACAAAAAAGATTGATAGATGAGGCTAATAGAAGCCCTAATTAAAGATAATGGACATAAAAATAATTTACGAAGATAATGATGTTTTGGTGGTTGATAAACCGGCTGGAATGGTGGTTTTTAATGAAAAAACAAACACGCCAGATGCATCTGGCGTGTTCAGCAATCCTGATACATTAATTGACCAGTTAATTAAACAAAGGTCAGAGCTAAAACAAGCCGGGGAAGCGCCGAGGTATGGAATTGTGCACCGGTTAGATAAAGACACCTCTGGGATCTTATTGGTGGCAAAAAGCACAGAGTCATTGATTTTTTTGCAAAAACAGTTTATAAATAGAAGGGTAGAGAAAAAATACTTGTGTTTGGTTGAAGGCAGTATAAAACAGGATTCTGGCGAAATAAAAACCTTAATTGCTAGATCTTCCAGAGACCCCAGAAAACAGACAGTTTATCAGTTAAATGAACCCGCACCAAAATCAGCAAGAGGGGCAATTACAGAATATAAAGTTTTACAGCGCTATAACAGCTACACCCTTTTAGAGGTTGATATTAAAACAGGCAGGCGCCACCAAATAAGGTGCCATTTATCTTATTTACAGCACCCAATAGTAGGAGATAAATTATACAGCTTCAAAAACTCCAAATCACCTGAAGGCCTGGCAAGGCAATTTCTACACGCAAAATACTTAAAAATACAAACCCCCAATGGCAAGACCCAAGAATTTCAATCTAATTTGCCAGAGGACTTAGAAAAAGTAATTAAAAAATTGACATGAGCAAATTATTAGACCAATTTAATAAATCGCAACTAAAAAACTTGCCGGACATAATGCCCGGTGATACAATTCGCGTGCACCAAAAAATAAAAGAGGGGAGCAAAGAAAGAATCCAGATTTTTGAAGGAGTTGTAATTGCCAAAAAACACGGCAAAGGGATTTCTTCTACAATAACTGTGAGAAAAGTTGTTGATGGAGTGGGGGTAGAAAGGGTCTTCCCTGTTCATTCTCCTTCAATTGATAAAATAGAGGTTGTAAGGCACAGCAAAGTAAGAAGGGCAAAACTTTACTTCTTAAGAACAGCAAAAGGAAAAAAAGCGCGTCTAAAGAGAAAAGATTTTGCAGAAGCTATTGCTGAAGAACCAGAGGAGCCAAAAGAAGAATCCGAGGAAAAAGCTCCAGAAGAAAAACCCGAAAACGAACAAAAATAATTTTACACCCGTACACCGGTGCACGGGTGCGGATAGGCGCGGGTGGTGAAATTTGGTAAACACGCTACCTTGAGGTGGTAGTGCCGCAAGGTTTGGAGGTTCGAGTCCTCTCCCGCGCACTCGCTTTGGACGATTAGCTCAGTTGGCAGAGCGTCTCGTTTACACCGA
>CAYNHB010000008.1:15177-32727 GCA_964397155.1 uncultured Candidatus Saccharibacteria bacterium | reverse complement strand
TTCGCAATTAATTATCATAAAAAATTAAGAAAAAAAGGGCTGATAGGGTAAACATTGTATATTCATTAAAAACGTGGTAATATGCAAAGTAGATGAAAAGTTTGTTTTCTCAAATTATAGCTGCAATCGCCGGCTTGTGGCTGGCAAGTTTAATTGTTTCAGGGGTGGTGATAAAAACGTTTTCTGACTCAGCTTTCTTTGGTTTTAACCTTACTGAACAATGGCAAGTTTTTTTAATATTGGGCATTATTTTAGGGCTCTTAAATTTTTTTGTAAAACCCATATTAAATGCCATAACCTTGCCATTAAGAATTATAACTTTAGGGCTTTTTAGTATAATTGTAAGCATGGCAATGATTTGGATATTGGATTTAATGTTTGTAGAAATATCCATACCATGGTTTTTCCCGCTTTTATGGACAACAGTAATCATCTGGGCAATCGGAACTGTTGTTGACAAACTTTTAACAAAAAAACGATACTAAAAACTTAATATGAACCAAATTTTATTTTACTCACAAATAGTTATTTCTATAGCTTTAATTGTGCTCATCGCCATCCAGCAAAGAGGAGCTGCTTTAGGGGCTGGCTTTGGAGGCGGAGGCGAAGTTTACTCCACTAAACGCGGAGCTCAGAAAAAAATGCATTATGCTACGGTTGTTTTGGCAGTAATTTTTCTTGTCTTAGGCGTGCTGAATATAATAATCTCATAGTTTTTGCACAATGAAATTTCCTTCATTTTCTCAATGGATACAACTGCCTAAAGTGCTTAATAGGGCTGAAAAAATGTTTTTTTCGGCACTTATTTTGTTAGCTTTGATATCTGCGACTTTCCTTGCTTCTCTTTTTTATTTGCGCAATACACAAGTAGCTCCAGCTTATAGCGGAAATTATACAGAGGGCATAATAGGTCAGCCAAGATTTATAAACCCAATTTATGGAGAAACAAACGATGTTGACAGGGCACTGACCGATTTAATTTATTCTGGCCTCATGGCCTATGACAAAGACGGAAACATAATAACTGATATGGCAGAAAGCTATCAAATATCATCAGATGGCAGAGTATACACTTTTAAATTAAAAACCGGGCTTTTTTGGCAGGATGGCATACCTTTAACAATAGACGACGTAATATACACAATAGAAACAATTCAAGACAGTGAATTTAAAAGCCCGCTAAGGGCAAACTGGCTGGATGTGGGCGTCCAAAAAATATCCGACGATTCCGTTGCTTTTTTTCTCAACAGCCCCTATAACTCTTTTTTAGAAAACACAACCCTCAAAATTATACCTCAGCACATCTGGAAAAATGTTTTGCCCAAAAATTTTACCCTATCCTCTTATAATCTACAACCGGTCGGATCAGGAGCTTATGCTGTTTCAAGCATAGAGCAAAGCAATAATGGGTCTATAAAAAGCATAACATTGTCTGCAAACCGAAAACACCACGGCAAAACGCCTTATATTTCAAATATTTCTTTCAAATTTTTTGAAAACGAAACTGATTTAATAAAAGCTGCCAATCAAAAAATTATTGATGGGTTTTCCTTGGCATATTCAGACAAAGAAGCAAATTCTGAAAAACAAATAAAACAGGGCTGGGGGCAAAGTGAAAAATTTAACGTTTATTCTTTTTCCATGCCCAGATACTTCGCCGTATTCTTTAATACGGAAAAATCAAAAATATTATCAGACAATAATTTAACAAAAGCCCTTAATTACGCCTTGAATAAACAAGAGCTTATACAAAACTTAAAGCGGTCTTTTGAAGGCAACATTGCATCTGTTGACTCGCCTGCACTGCCCGATTACTTCAACTTTAGCCAGCCGTCAACAATCTATAGTTTTAATACTGAAACAGCAGAAAACCTTATAGAAAAAGCAGGATATAAAAAACAGGAGAACGGACAAAGGGCAAAAATAAATGACAAAAAGCCCTCTTTCCAATTCAAAAGCTATTTGAAAATAGGGTCTTCAGGAGACCAAGTAACCGAACTCCAGGGATGCCTTGCCAGATTAGATGACGGATTTAAAAACCTGATGCAAAATGAGTTAAGCGGAAAGTATGGTGAAGGCACAGGAGAGGCGGTAAACGAATTTCAAAAAAAATATATCCCGGACGCAGAGCCAACAGCTGAAGTAGGGCCTTCCACGAGGGCTAAACTCAATGAAATCTGCTTTGGGAAAGAAGACAATCTAATACCTCTGCAATTTACGCTTTCAACAATAAACCAGCCCTTATTCATCAAAACAGCGAATCTCTTGAAGGACTACTGGCAAAAAATAGGCATAACCGTAAACATAAATGCGGTAGAACTATCAGAGCTTAAAGATATTATAAAAAACAGGGGTTATGATGCCCTGCTTTACGGAGAGGCCCTTTCAAGCCTGCCAGACCTTTATCCTTTTTGGCACTCCACGCAAATAAACGATCCGGGGCTAAACCTCAGCTTGTACCAAGACAAAGATGTTGACCAATTGCTAAAAAGCGCAAGAGAAACTCTTTCACAAGAAACAAAAAAACAAAACTACGAAGAACTGCAGGACTTAATTTTATCTGATGCCCCTGCCATATTTTTGTACAACCCTGATTATGTTTACTGGGTTTCAGACAAAATAAAAGGCATTGACACAACAAAAATAATTGACCCTTCAAAAAGGTTCTCAAACATAGAAAATTGGTACATAAATACACACAGAGTGTGGAAATAATATAATAAAAATATGGTAAACGCAGATTTAAAAAATTTAAAACCAGACGTTAGAAAATTAAGTGAAATGCGAGAAGTAATTCTTGACCGCGAATGGCTTAAAATAGCCGACGACCTTGAATTATACTATATGTATAGAAAAGTAAAACAAGAAAACGGCTTAAATCATAATATAACAGTAATTCCGGCAAAAATGTTAGGCGTTGAGTTCATCAAAACAGCAGGACATATTCATATGGGCCCCCAGCAGGAAATCTATACTGTGATTGAAGGCGAAGCAATATTTTTAATGCAAAAAACCAATGGCGATACTGTTGAGGATGTTTACGCTGTAAAAGCCAAAAAAGGGGAATCTGCCATAATCCCGTCTTTTTACGGCCATGTTACAATAAATCCATCCAATAAAAATTTAAAAACCGGCGACTGGAGTTCAGCTGAAACAAAAAGCGACTACAGCTTGTTCAAAAAACTCAATGGCGCCTGTTACTATTACACAAAACAGGGCTGGGTAAAAAATGAAAATTATAAAAATATACCAGACCTGCGCTTTGAGGAGCCCCTTAAAGAGGTTCCTGGAAATTTAGATTTTTTAAAGTAAAAAAAATCCGCCCAGGTGGTGAAACTGGCAAACACGCACGCTTCAGGAGCGTGTGCCTAAAGGCTTGCGGGTTCAACTCCCGCCCTGGGCACAAAATATCGTAGAATGAACTCGTTAAATTCTACGACACATATATAATTAAAAATAAAATTTATGTTTAAATCAGAAAAAATTAGAGTGCCTCAAAAATCTAATTTGAGGATTATTCCCCTAGGAGGATGCGAAGAAGTTGGAAGAAACATGACTGTTTTTGAGTATGGAAAAGATATTGTTATTTTAGACATGGGCTTACAGTTTCCAGAAGAAGACATGCCGGGAATTGATTATGTAATTCCAAACATAGAATACTTAAGGGGAAAAGAAAAAAACATAAGAGGAGTCATATTTTCCCACGGACACTTAGACCATATTGGAGCTGCCCCTATTTTGCTTAATAAATTAGGCAATCCGCAAATCATAGGCAGACCTTTAACTATTGAAATGGTAAAACACAGAGTTGAAGATTTGTACCGCGGAACTTCCAAAAAATTAAGGACAATTTATATAAAAGATTTACAACAAAAATTTAACCTTGGAGCATTTACTTTAAGCTTTTTCGCAATTGACCATTCTGTCATGGACGCTGTTGGAGTAATTTTAAAAACTCCAGATGGGACAATAATACACCCAGGTGATTGGACAATTACAAAAAATCCGGTTAACAAAAAGGCGCTAACATATTCTCATTTAGCTAAACTACCAAGACCAACTATTTTAATGCTTGAATCTTTAGGAGCCACAGATTCTAAAGAACCCGGCACCGAAGAAGAAATGTTAAATAACCTTTATAAATTGATAACAAAGGCTCCTGGCAGGACTATTATCGCCACCTTCTCTTCTCAGATCGAAAGAATAAAACAAATACTAGAACACGCATCAAAAACCAATAAAAAGGTTGCTTTAGACGGTTTTTCAATGAAATTGAATGTTGAGCTTGCAACAAAATTGGGTTATATAAAAATCCCGAAAGGAGTTGTAATCACAACAGACAAAGCCCACAATTATCCAGACAACAAAGTAATTATTATTTGTACAGGCGCTCAAGGTGAAGAGATGGCAGCTCTATCTCGCATTACTGCTGGAAATCATAAATTTATTAAAATTAAAAAACAAGATACAATTATTTTTTCTTCATCTGTGATTCCGGGCAACGAAAGAACTGTCCAGCGGTTGAAAGATAATATTTACCGCCTTTCAGACAATGTTTACCATTCAGATATTATCAATGTACATATTTCAGGCCACGGTAACAGAGACGGCATAAAGCAAATGATAAGAGAAATTAAGCCCGATTATTTTGTACCTGTTTACGGCAATCATTATATGCTAAAAGAGGCTGGAAAAATTGCATACGGAATGGGTTTTAAAAAAGATAATGTTATTGTTCCAGATAATGGATCTATAATAAAATTTACAAAACAGGGAGCTGAAATTCTAAAAGAAAAAGCTGCCACAAATTATGTTTTTGTTGATGGCTTGGGCGTGGGAGATGTGGGTGAAATTGTTTTGAGAGATAGGCAAATGTTGGCCTCAGACGGCATGTTTGTCATTGTTGCTGTGATAGACAGAAAAACAGGCAGGGTAAAGGGCTCTCCAGACATAATTTCAAGAGGATTTGTTTATTTAAGAGAATCAAAAGAATTATTAGCCCAAACCCGGAAAAAAGTAATTGAAATTGTAGATAAAACAGCCGGGCACGGAGGGGCTGTAAACTGGGTTTATGTCAAAGATGAAATAAGAAACAAAGTCGGCGACTTTCTGCACACAAAAACCTCCCGCCGCCCAATGATCCTGCCCGTAGTCATTGAAGTATAAACAAAAATCTAAAAAAATTTAATCTAAGATAAGAACAAGAACAAGAACAAGAAAAAATAGCGTTTTTTGCGGCCGCAAAAAACGCTATTTTTTTATTTCTGCCTTAATTTTAAAATTCCTATAACCCGTTCTTGGCCGTCAAAAAAATCCAACAAAGCGAATTTAACATATCTTTCTATCTTAAATAATTTAATAAAATCTCTAATCTCTTTTTCACAATCATAGGGATACAAAAATAAACTCTCCTGAAGCTTGTAAAAACCAGCCATTTTCAATCTATACCTCAGAGCATTCCTACCCTTTTTGCACTCTTCCGGGATATCAAAAGCCACCATCCTCCATTTCTTATCCCATCTTTCTCTTTTGTGCTCCAACCTTCTGAACCTTACATTAAGCGCCCTCAGTTTCCCTTTTTCTGTTAAAGAAACTGTCACAGAACCGTCATAGTTCTTTTTCTTTTCAATAAATTTATTTCTTTTCAAGTCAATTATACTTTGGTTAAATTCTCTCTTGTCTTTTTTAATCAACGCTCTAATATCTCTTCCTGAAATGCCAAACATTTTTTCAAACCTATAAGAAAAACTAAAGTCAGCGCAATCTGCTAAATGTATCAATATTTTTTCCATCAAATCTTGTTTAGTGTGGTTTATTTGTTTTTTATTCTTCATAAATATTAATTTTAATTATTAATTTAATTATTTTTGCTATACTGTTTTTGCTATACTATTTGATTATACTGGCTTAATTATACCCTATGCTAGCAAAATAAAGTAGCGTTTTTTGCGGCCGCAAAAAACGCTACTATTTCACATTCACGACTCCCTTTCTATAATTTGAATAACTCAAGGGGTTGAGTTATTTGTTTTGTTATATTTTTAGCAAAAAAAATAGGCCGGCTAAAGCTTCTCTTCTGATACACTCTTAATAATTATTTGTCAAGATTTACGGGGTTTTTTGTTAGTGATAGAATAAAACAATAAAAAACAATAAATTTATTTATGAGAATTGTATCTGGCATACAGCCAACAGGCAACATACATATAGGCAATTATTTGGGAGCCATAAAGCAATGGATTTCTTTGCAAAAAGAAAACGAGTGTGTTTTTTTTATTGCTGACCTGCATGCTTTAACTGTCCCCTACGAACCAAAAAAGCTCCAAGAAAAAATTGTAGAAAAACTGGTTTGCTACATTGCAGCAGGCCTAGACCCTGAAAAATCCATTGTGTTTGCCCAGTCAGCAGTAAAAGAGCACGCAGAACTGGCCTGGCTTTTAAACACAATTACACCCATAGGCGAATTAGAAAGAATGACCCAGTACAAAGATAAATCCAAAAAATTTTCCGCCCGAAGCGGATCCGCCTCTGGCGGAAAAAACAACATAAATGCCGGTCTTTTGGACTACCCTGTTTTAATGGCAGCTGACATTCTGCTCTACAAAGCAGAGGCAGTGCCTGTGGGTAAAGACCAAGAACAGCACGTGGAGCTGACCAGAGCAATTGCCAAAAAATTCAACCAAAAATTCGGGCAAACATTCAAAGAGCCAAAAGCCATAATGCCGAAATTCGGGGCAAAAATAATGTCCCTCCAAGACCCAAAAAGAAAAATGTCTAAAACAGATGACCCAAAAACCTATATTTCCCTTTTTGACGAGCCAGAAGTTATAAAAAAGAAAATAATGTCATCAACAACTGATTCTGGGAAAGATGTAAGATACAATGCAACAAAAAAACCGGGCATTTCAAACCTTTTAACAATTTATAGCTTATTAACAGACCGGCCAGTAGAGGACATTCAAAAGGACTTTGCTAAAAAAAGCTATGCTGAATTCAAAAAATCTTTAGCAGAAGTTGTTATAAATTATTTAGAGCCGTTCCGCAGAAAGAAAAAAGAGCTTTTAACAAGAGATGTTTATGTGCAAGAAATCTTAACTAAAGGAACCAACAGGGCAAAAACTATAGCTGAAACAACAATGCAGGAAGTCCGCAAAAAAATGGGCCTTATTTAACTTTTAATATTTTTGTTAACTCTTTTTGTTTTTGTTTTAAAAGCTCTTCTGTGTCTGCCTCAATAGTTAATCTTAATAACGGCTCTGTGTTTGAAGGCCTTACATTAAACCACCAGTCCTCATACTCAACCGTAACGCCGTCTAAATAATCCTGCTTGCCATCTGCATATTTCTGCTTTACCTTTTCTAAAATTTCTTCTTTATTATCAACCTTAAAATTAAGTTCGGGCGACTTAACATAAGGAGAAAATTCTTTAACTGTTTCAGAAACTTTTCTATTTTCTTTAGAAAAAATTTGTGACAAACTCAAAAAAGCAACCATTCCAGAATCTAAATAATAAAAATCTTTAAAACAGTAATGGCCCGAAAGTTCTCCGCCCATAATCCCGTTGTTTTTTAGCAAGCCATCTCTCACATTTACAAATCCAACCTGGGTTCTTACAGGAACCCCTCCCCATTTTTTAACAAACTCAGGCAAAGCCCTTGAGCAAATTGCATTATAACTTATTGCCATTCCTGGGTTTTTATCCAAAAAACATTTTGCTAAAAGCATAAGCACAATGTCTGCTCTTACCAATTCACCCTGCTCGTCAACCATAAATATTCTGTCTGCATCCCCATCAAACATAATCCCAAGATCCGCCTTCTCGCTTTTTATCATTTCACTTATCTTGTCAACCGAGCCTTCTTCTAAAGGATTCGGGCTGTGATTTGGAAAATTACCATCTGGATTAAAATTCAAAGCTACAACTTCTACAGGAAGCTTGTCTGTTATTTTAGAAATAACATTGCCTGCAACTCCGTTTGAAGCGTCAACAACAATCTTTAACGGGTTTATTTCGCTTAAATCAACAAATGATAAAATGCGCCTTAAATAATCTTCCCATATATCCTTTTTTTCTATTTCAAAATTATCTTCAATTTTTACATCCCCCTGCTCCACCGATTCCAGCAAATCCTTGCCTCTAATTATTTGTATATCATTGCCAGTTTTATGCAGCATTTTAAAACCATTATATTCTTTTGGGTTGTGGCTTGCTGTAACCATTACACCAGCTGGAAAATCATAGTTTCCCACTGCAAAATAAACGCACTCTGTTGGAACCTGGCCTATGTCAAAAACTTTGGCTCCCCTTGAGTGGACGCCAGTAGCAAATGCCTTAAACAAAACAGGCGAAGAGAGCCGGGCATCATAGCCCATAACCACTTGTTTGGCTTTAGTTTTTTCTATAAAGCCCCTGCCTATAGCAAAAGCTGATTCCTCATTCAAATCTGAAGGGTAAACGCCTCTTATATCGTATGACTTAAAAATTTCTGGATTTATTTTCATATTATAAGATTATCCCACCAAAAGCTTGATTTTTCAAGGGCAATCTGGTATATTAAACCATAAAAGATTTCATGAAGTCATACGAACTAACCTATATAATAAACCCTGAATTAAGTTTTGAAGAGGCGGAAGCAAAAGCAAAAGAAATTGAATCCCTAATAAAAAACAAGGAGGGGGTTGTTTTGAAGCAAACCAATATTGGAGCTAAAACTTTGGCCTATCCTATTAAAAAAAGCGCTTCTGGATTTTTTGGCGTTTTTGAATTTGAGATGGAGCCAGAGTTGCTAAAAGAATTTAAAGAAGCCATAATGAAAGATGAAAAGATTATGAGGCAAATGATTGTGATAAAAAAAGCTCCAAAGGCAGTAAAAGAAAGAAAGCCAAGAATAAAACTTGCTGAAGCCACAAAATTAGAAAAACAAGCGCCCAAAGAAGAAACATCTAAAACCACCCTTGGAAAAGAGAAAGAAGAGGGCAAGATAAAACTTCAAGATATTGAACAAAAATTAGAAGAACTTTTAGGAGAATAAAAATTTAAATTAAAAAATTTAGATTCATGAACCTAAATAAATCATTTGTGTTAGGAAACGTAACCCGAGACCCAGAAGTAAGGTCATTGCCTTCTGGCCAGCAAGTCACAAGCTTTGGGATAGCCACAAACAGGTTTTACACTGATTCTGCAGGAGAAAAAAAACAAGATGTTGAGTTTCATAATATTGTTTGCTTTGGAAAATTAGCTGATATAAGTTCAAGGTATTTAAATAAGGGCTCCTTAGTTTTGATAGAGGGAAGAATAAAAACCAGAAATTGGACTAACGCTCAGGGAGCTAAACAATACAGAACAGAAATAATTGCAGAATCTTTACAATTAGGACCCAAAGGAAGCGGTGCATCTGGTGGCGGATCGGGCTATGGAAGGGCAAACTTTCAAGATAGTAGCCCTTCACAAAAACAAGAAGAAATCCCTGTTATTGAAGAAAATTACACCCCTCCTGCCCAAAATAATAGCTCTCCAACCGCTCAATCAGTGTCATTTGAAAACAAACCAACTGATGAGATTGATGTAAAAGATATACCATTCTAAATTATAAATTTAAACTATGTGTTATTTTTGCCAAAAAAATATAGATACAATTGACTTTAAGGACATCCAAACTCTGTCCCGTTTTGTGTCTGGGTTTTATAAAATAAAGCCAAGAAAAAAAACTAATCTCTGCAGTTGCCACCAGAGAAAAATCGCCAATGCTATAAAAAGGGCACGGCAGATGGGATTAATGCCTTATACTCCTCCTAAGTAACAAAAAACCGCTCACACGGACGTGTGAGCGGTTTTTTTTATGCTTTTTAACGTTCCAACCGGCTGAAACGTTAAAAATTACGTGTTTATTCCACGCACTTTATCTTCCGTATCCTCTAAAATCCTTTCAAGTTCTTCCAACCCTTCTCTTGATATCCGGCTTTCAGGACTGCTTCCTCGATCAGCAAAATTTGCTAATGCCTGCAAAAGACGCGACATTCTATTAATTACTTCCACCCCCTTTTCTTCTCCCCGCCTCATAAGAGTCAGCTCTGCTGTTCCTAACACTGTTCCTGCCTGTTCTACAACTTCAAGCGCTGGTTCAGTAGCTTGTTTTTTTTCAGACTCAAATTTTGTTTTCCACATCTCTTTAGCTATTTCAGCTTGTTTTTGTATTTATTCTGGGGTCATCTCTTCCCCTAAATCTCCTGAGTCTGGGCTTTTTTCCAAATCTCTCATATTTTTTGTTTCTTTATTTTTATCTTTGGTTTACGACCTTTTAATAATTAAAATTTGCTATGCTTTTTCGATGATTAATTTTTTAATCTGTTTTGTTACGTCTTTGTTTTCCTTCAAAAATGTTTTTGCTCCCTCTGTGCCCTGCCCGAGCTTTGTATTCTCAAAAGTAAAATAACTGCCTGACTGTTTTATAATGCCTGTATTCAAGCCCATCCTTAAAATATCCCCTGTTTTTGAAATTCCTTCATTATAATAAATATCAAATTCAGCTGTCTTAAAGGGAGCTGCCACTTTATTTTTTACAACTTTTACCTTTACCCTGTTCCCGATAATTGAATCTCCAGATTTTATCTGGGCTGTTCTTGTTAAATTAAGCCTTACAGAGGCGTAAAACTTTAAAGCCAAACCTCCGGGAGTGGTTTCCGGATTTCCAAAAACCATTCCTACTTTCATTCTTGTTTGGTTCAAAAATATAACTATTGTGTTTGTTTTCGACATTATCCCAGACAGCTTCCTCATGGCTTGACTCATCATGCGAGCTTGCAAGCCAATATGCTGGTCTCCAATCTCTCCTTCAATTTCTCGTTGAGGAGTTAAGGCCGCCACAGAATCCACAACAATTACATCAATGTTGCCTGTTTTTACAAGCGTTTCAACAATCTGTAATGCTTGTTCTCCGGAATCCGGCTGTGAAATTAACAAATCATTAATATTAACGCCAATTCTTTTAGCGTAGTCAGGGTCCATTGCATGCTCAGCATCAACAAAAGCGCAAACGCCCCCTTTTCTTTGGGCTTCTGCCACAACATGCAAAGACAAAGTTGTTTTACCAGATGACTCTGCCCCATATATTTCAACCACTCTGCCTCTTGGCATTCCGCCTACCCCCAACGCCAAGTCCATTGCAATAGAGCCAGTTGGAATTGCATCCACATTTACCGCGTGCACTTCCTTCATTGTCATAATTGCCCCTTCGCCAAAACGGGCTTTTATTTCATCAACAGCGATATTTAACGCCTTGTTTTCGTTTTTATTTTCTTGTTTTTTTACTTTTTCTTTTGCCATAAAATTTTAATTTAATTATTTTATAAATTTAAAAGTAGAAAGCAATAAATCATATACTTGCTCTCTTTCTTCTGTAAACACTGGTAGACAATGTCCTCCGACCTCCTGCGTAAAACATGAAGATTGGACTATATAAAAATAATCCCCTCCGTTAAAAATTACAGTAGTAGCTCCTGTTTTTTCGTCTGGATAATTTTTGTCAAAACCGCTCCATTTATACGCAACGCTGCCATCCACTGAAATTTTTTCAGCTGAATCCGGGATATTCACCATACTCACATTAGGAATGTCATTAAAATCTCTTGCCTCTTTTAATTCATCCATTGTTTTATCATTCCTTGCGTTTTTTCCGGTCGTGATTCTAACGTTTAAATTTTCTGCCTGAAAGTCTACAAGATAGCCATCGGCTCCTTCGCTAACACCATCTTTTGGAACCAATAAATAACTTCCGTCTGATGGATATAAAATTTTGTAGCCGTATTTTTCATTTGTATATGTTTTCCAATCTGCAGTTTCAGGAGGGTTTGTAAATTTAAAAGTTGAAATAATCTGACTAAATATATCAAGGTTAATATCTGCGTCCAGTGCCTCATCTTCTATATGAGATTTTATATTAGCATTACAACCAAAATAAAACCCTTTTCCATCTTCAGAAAAAATAAAAACGAGAAAGCTTTTTGTAAGCCATCCTTCTTCGATATACGATTTAAATATTTCCATGTTATCAATAGCGACTTTTTTATACTCTTTGTTTTCCAACAACTTTTCTCTTGAAAAATTTTTTGAAAAATCTACATCTCCCTCAAGTACAGCATAATAATCATACAAGCTACAAGCCGAATTTCTTTTTGAATTTTCGCGCTCTAAACTAATTATTTCCTTTGGATAATTAGAAAAAAGCTTATAAACAACAATGTTTTCAGGATACTTAAATTCAAAGCCGTATTCATCATTCCTGTATGTTTGCCAGCCTACTGTTTCATTTTGTAAATTAGCGTTTTCGTCTTGATTCTCAAGTTTTGCGTTTTTGGTCAAAAAATATTGTAATCCAAAAGCTCCGCTAAATAATAGGATTGCGACGAGACCGATTATTACAAACCCCAGCCAGCTAGAAATTTGGATTTTGGGTTTCTGCATTGGTTGGACGGGATTATCTTGTTGCGTATCCTGATTTTGAAATTCTTCCATAATTTATCTATTTTATATCTTCTAACAAATTGTTTAAAATATCTATTGTCCCCTGCTTCTCTGCCCAGCAATTAAGGTATTTAAAATCCAATTTTCCTTTTTGCCTTTCTAAAATAGTTCTAACATCCTCTCTTTGCTTCCAGGATTCGCTTTCCTTCGACCATAAAAGTTTGCCTAAAATTAAATCTTCTGGAGAGACAAAATATGCCTTAGTCACGCCAAATACGTCTTGCAAAATAGCTCTTTTTATTTTTAATTTGTTATAATGGCTATCAGCTAAAATAAAAAAGTCAACTTTCATTCCACTATCAGGATGAATAAAATTAAACTCGCTTTTATGAAGCAGGGCATCTTTAATCATATCTTCGTCAGCCATCACATTTTTGTCCATATCAACTATTTTTTTTACCAAGGGTTTTATGTTTTTCTCTTGCATCTCAACCACTATATCAATATCAAGAGTACTTCTCTGCTTGCCCCAAACAGAAACCGCAAATCCACCGGTAATGGCGTAAGGAATTTTTAAATCTTCTAAAATTTTACTTATTTTTGCTAAAAGTTCTTCTGGAAACATTTTTAGAAACAGTTTTTGACTCACTCAACTTTTTGGTAAGCATAAAAAGTCGAGCTACGAGTTTTATGCTTTTTTTGCTCGACATGTTATACAAAATTCTATCTTGGATTTCTTGCGCTCTTTTGGGAGTTAAAATTTGCTTTTTCATACTTTTGTCCATTCGCCATCTTCAGCTGAATCCTCTGACTCATCCAGAGAAGCTCCTGAAATACCCGAAGTGAGGTCTGCTTTATCTGCATAAACTTCTCTTGGCTTGGCTCCGTCAGCTGGCCCCACAATTCCTTTTTCTTCCAACATATCAATCAAACGGGCAGCTCTTGAATAACCAATCCTCAAACGCCTTTGCAAAAAAGAAGCAGAGGCCTTTTGGGTTTCTAAAACAATTTTTTTGACCTCGTTAAACAGTGGATCTTCTGATCCAAAAAACTCTCCGCCGTTTTCTCTGGTTTCTTTTAGGTCTGGAGATTCAAGAGCGCTCATTAAATTCTGCACTAAAACCGACTGGGGCTCTTGAATTTTTTCTTTTTGATTTGCTATAAAATCAACCACTCGTTTAACCTCTTTTTCTGAAATATAAGGACCTTGGATTCTTCCTATTTTAGCTGATTTAGCTGATAAGAAAAGCATATCTCCGGCTCCCAGCAACTTTTCAGCTCCCGAGGTATCTATAACAGTTCTTGAATCAACCTGCGAGGAAACCTGGAATGTGATTCTCGTAGGCACATTTGCCTTTATCAAGCCAGTAATAACTTCAACTGAAGGCCTTTGTGTTGCCAACACTAAATGGATTCCTGTTGCTCTTGCCATTTGGGCCAGCCGAACAACGCCCGCCTCAATCTCTCTTCCTTTAGCTGCCATTAAGTCGGCCAGTTCGTCAACCATAAATACAATGTAAGGCAACTTTGCCCCTGAAGCAATTACCGATTTGTTCTGGTTATACGTGTGGATATTCCTTGTTGGAATTTCAGAAAAAACTTCAAACCTTCTTTCCATTTCTCTTGTCAGCCACTGTAAAGCATTTATTGTTTTTGTGGCGTCATAAATCACAGGGCACAAAAGATGAGGAATATCGTTGTAGTGCTGGAATTCAACTCTTTTTGGATCAACCATAATCATTCTTAAGTCATCGGGAGCATATTTATAAAGCAAGCTTAAAACCATAGTATTCAAAAATATTGTTTTACCAGTGCCCGTAGCTCCTGCCACTAAAACATGTGGTCCTTCTGTAATGTCAGCATAAACCGGAGAGCCAGAAACATTTCTGCCCAAGGCAACAAGCAAAGGGCTTGTTGAGCTTTGAAAAGCAGATTGCGATATTAAATTTCTTAAAGTAACAACAGACCTTACTTTATTGGGCACTTCAATGCCAACCAGCGATTTCCCTGGTATGGGAGCTTCTATTCTAATCGGGTGAGCGGCTAAAGCTAAAGCTAAATTATTTGATAAAGTTGTAATTTTTGAAAGCTTCACTCCTTCAGCGGGCTTAAAAGCATATTGGGTAACAGTAGGACCAACATTAACTTCTGTCATTTCAACTGGAATTCCAAAATTTTCAAGCGTACTCTTGATAATCATTGAATTCTCTTTTATATTGCCGGAAGTCGGAGAGGCCTCGTTTTTATTCAGCAAATCCAAAGGAGGCAAAACATAATCATTTTTGTTGGCAGAACCTGGCTTTCTGATATCCTTTTTCTCCGGGCCATCATCACCTTTTTTAAACAATGTAATCCTTGAACTGGAGGACTTTTGCCTATCAGCTGGAGAATTTTGTTTTTCTGAAGCTATGCCCTTAATCCTTGGATTGTCCTGCTCTGGCTTATTTAAAACGTATGACTGTTCTTCTTCTTTTTCTTTTCTTGGAATGTCCTGCCATATGAATTGCAGGAATATAAACAGGCCTATCAACATAATAGCTCCAAAAACAATATTGGCCACCAACAATCCAAAAAGACCTGATAATAATTTTGCTGAGAGAAAACCAATCCATCCTCCGTTCATTAAGTCCATGTCTTTGGCAGCCAAAATTCCGGCAAGTCCAATAATAGAAACAAATATTGCCAAAAACATTGCGAGGTCTTTTCCCTTTTTTCGGGTTTTCAAAAATATAAGCCCCGAGACAAACAAAAATAAAGGAATACTATAAAAGGCCTTGCCAACCAAAAAATCGCAGGCCTTAATAAAAACCTCTCCCGTATATCCTGCCTTATTAAAAGACGGGAATGATAAAACAATAATTATAGCAAGCAAAAACATTAAAATGGCCTTTATCCATCTTTTTGTCCAGTTGCTCAAGAGAGATGGTTTTATCTTCTCATCCCGCTTTTTAGCTTTATTTTCTTTGATATTTTTGTTTTTTTTATTGTTTTTATTCCTTGCCATTTAATCTTCTATCTAATGTTCCATTATATCACTTCCATTTATTCGTTCAAGCTTTGGCATAACGCAAAATCTATCATATCTGCATTGTCATAACTTTTTTGTCTCGAGACAAAAAAGTTACTACTTAATACCAAACTTAAATTTTACTCTATCTTGAATATCAATATGATCAAGTAAGCCAAATCGAACATATTTTTCAAGCTTAAAAAGCTTCACAATAATATCAATCTCTCTTTTGCAATCATATGGGTACAAAAAAATACTTTCTTGTAATTCATAGAAACCAGCAGTTCTTAGCCTGTAACGAAGGGCGTTTCTGCCTTTTCTGCAAGTGTTTGGTATGTCAAAAGCAACCATTCTCCATTTGCCATCCCATCTTTCTTTTTTGTTAGCCAAGCGTCTAAACTTGTAATTAATTGCTCGGAGAATGCCTTTTTCAGTCAGAGATATTAAAACAGAACCTTCGTAGTTTTTCTTTTCTTTAATAAATTTTTGTTTTTTAAGATCGCGCGCCGCAGATGTTAACTGCTTTCCAGTAAAATTATGAACATCTTTTATAATGTCATTTAAAATAAAAAAGCGAGCGTCTCCCCAACCGCCAAACCTAATATTGCTTGTATAATATATTCTCCACAATATTTCGTCTAAAATCTGTCTCATATTTTTTACTATTCTAATCTTTATTTTGGTCTTTATTAGACTAATTATAACATAGTTTTTAGAAGAAGATAACTTTTTTGTCTCGAGACAAAAAAGTTATCACTCATAAAAACAGTGTCCATTTCAAGCAAGATCATCTTTTATTGCGCTTGCCTGCCCTACACCAGCAGGCACCAAAAACGGCTCATGCTAGCTAGCATGAGCCGTTTTTTTAGCTCTATTTGTCTTTTTTCTTTGGTTCAAAGCCGGTGCCCACCGGAATTAATTTTCCAATAATAACGTTTTAAACTCTAAAGTCTTGAGGGTTGCAACTTACACGCCCCAGACCCATATTCACAGACATAGGGATAAGGACAGGAAAATGTTTTTTCCTCAAGTATTACGCCGTTACAATAAACCTCCACCAATTCGTACCCATATCTGCACTTATCAGCTTGTGAAAATGATTCATAACCATCTACATAACTGCGACCAACACCTTCTGCATAATAATTTATCCCTCCGTCTGAATCTGTACAGCTTGTACCAGCTGAACTAACAATGCTAACATAACCATTGCTCTCACCCGAAGATCCACTCTCCCATACTTGTCCGTACGATAATTCTTTAATAACTATCTTATAATTCCCCTGACCAAAGGTAAGCGGAATTGTCCAAGAATAAGTTCCCGTAGAAGCTGACACATCTGTTGCTATTCTATTATTGCTTGAATTATTAGAACCAACAGCATAGATTGCCACTTTTTCAACAGCTGACGAAGCCCATGTAATAGTATATGTTTTTCCTATTACCCATGCCTCGCCTCCGTTCGGCGAAGTCACAGTAATTGAAGGAACAGGATCAGCAGGTCTTATTTTACATGCTCCATTTTCACAGCCACGAGTGCAAAAAATATATTTGCTGGCAATACTTCCGTCTGAATTGCAATAACCCTCTGCAACATAATCAGAAGAAATACAAACGTCAGTGAATGAAGCCCCATTTGAGTTTGAAACAGTTGATTTGATGTTGTAATCTATCACTCCGGTTAAATCGTCTGGATCGCTACATGTTAAAACGCATGCCTGATCAGTGTCTGGCTTGCCGGAATAAATTCCATCAATTCCGCAAGCATTCGCGTCAGTGCAGGTTCTAGTTTGCCGGTTATTGTCGCACGCGCTCCATGTACTACACTGCCAGTTTGGAGTACAAAATGAAAGACACCCTTGGGATTCGCTTGGTTTACCAGTTAAAACTCCGCAATAATTTAAGTCGGCGCAAGTCCTGGTTTGGGTGTTGTTAGAACACATACTCCAACCTGTACACGACCAGTTTGGGCTACAGGTTGGCGTGCAGGATTGAGATGTTACTGGTTTGTTGGCTGTGGTTCCGCAGTAATTCAAATCAGTGCAGGTTTTTGTTTGAACGCCATTTACACAAGCACTCC
>CAYNHB010000008.1:0-15077 GCA_964397155.1 uncultured Candidatus Saccharibacteria bacterium | reverse complement strand
ACCAATAAGGAGTGCAGGTTGTTTGAGAAGAACAGCTTTGAGATGTTACTGGTTTGTTGGCTGTGGTTCCACAGTAATTCAAATCAGTGCAGGTTTTTGTTTGAACGCCATTTACACAAGCACTCCATGATCCACATGACCAATAAGGAGTGCAGGTTGTTTGAGAAGAACAGCTTTGAGATGTTACTGGTTTATTGGCTGTGGTTCCACAGTTGTTTGTGTCTGCGCAGGTTCTGGTTTGCTGATTGTTTGAGCAGGCGCTCCAGCTTCCGCAAGACCAGTTTTCTGTGCAAGACGAATAGCAATACTGTGATGTTGCTGGCTTTCCTGAGGTTATGCCACAATTATTTGTGTCTGTGCATGTTCTGGTTTGCTGATTGTTTGAGCACGCGCTCCATGAATCGCACTGCCAATTCGGGGTGCAGGTTGTTTGAGATGAACAGCTCTGAATTGTGGCGGGTTTATTGGCTGTGGTTCCGCAGTTGTTTGTGTCTGCGCAGGTTCTGGTTTGCTGATTGTTTGAGCACGCGCTCCAGCTTTTACAAGACCATTTTTCTGTGCAAGACGAATAGCAATACTGAGTTGTAGCGGGTTTACTGGCTGTGGTTCCGCAGTTGTTTGTGTCTGCGCAGGTTCTGGTTTGCTGATTGTTTGAGCACGCGCTCCAATCCGTACATTGCCAGTTCGGAGTGCAGGTTGGCGTGCAGGATTGAGATGTTACTGGTTTGTTGGTTGTAGTGCCACAACTATTTAAGTCATCGCAAGTCCTAGTTTGGACGCCGTTGGAACAAACACTCCATAAACTGCACTGCCAATTCGGGGTGCAGGTGGGTTGGGGCGAATTAGCGCAACTATAAAGTTGGTTTAATTTTAATCTAGTATATGTCCCAACATATCCTGTTGCATTGGCTATTCCCAAAGGCGCCAAAACTTCGGAGGCGTATCTTTCCTGGAATTTTTTGACTGCTTGTAAAGTTCCTTGGGCATAGGTGTTGCCTGTATCTGGAGCAAAAGAAAGACGCTGGCTTTGCAGTGCTATGTGCAAATATCCAACTTCCGCTGTTCCTGAATTCGCAGTGCCTAAATTAACGGTAAAAGTGTGGCACCATGTTCCAGGAGTCCCGGCCATACAAGCGCCGTTTTCGCAACCCATACTGCAATGATAATCCTTCTGCGCGCCAGAACTTTGAGTTGCGCCAGGCCAAGTTATGCAATAAGCTTCAATTAACGTATGCTCATCTCGACATCTATCCTCAATTTCTCGAGATGAAACAACAGATGAATTCATTATTTCAGATGTAACAATTCGGCCCTTTATGTAAATATCTAATCCTTCGCCTAAGTGTCCGTCAGAATCTGCGCAATTACTCATGATATTAGGGCCAGAAGGGCCAGAAGGGTCACCAGGGTCACCAGGGTCACCAGGGTCACCAGGATTATCAACGCAAGCAGGCGCATCGGACGGACAAAATTCACCAGAGGAGCAAAGTCCACAGCCAGTCCACATGCCCAGTCCGGTGGTGCTACTCGTAACGCATTGTTTTACGCCCTCACGCCCATCCACCGCACAGCATTCAACGTCACCTGGCGTACATTGACCCGGACCAGGAAAAGAGGGTTGACATTTTATGCCAGTGATTTCGTATATTATGGAGTAACCATTAAAACAGCTTTGTCTCTCCACTATACAAGTACCTATACAAGTTCCTATCATTGTTCCAGAACAATCATACATCGCATACCCCCCTGGGGTAGCGACACAACGCGCGCCGGGACAAGGTACTCCCGAGCAATTCGGCACTGAATCTCCGTACACATTTCTCTCCACATTTGAATAAAGTTGATTTAATTGCGCTCTTGTTGCGTTGCCTGTAAAACCCGTGCCTTGGGTTAATCCAAGTGGAGTTAAAATATCTGAAGCGTGCTTTTCCTGAAATTCTTTGACTGCTCGGGTAGTTCCCTCGCCATAAGTATTGCCTGTATCAGGAGCATAAGATATTCCTTCGGCATCCAATACTTGGTGCAAATATCCAACTTCCGCTGTTCCTGAATTCGCAGTGCCTAAATTAACTGTAAAGGTGTGGGTGAAATCCACCGAGCTTTCCTCAGAATCAGGCAAAGAGGCCTCATTGCCTTGATTTTGCATAAAATCCTGAACCTGTTGCTGAAGTTGAGCCAACTGTTGCTGAAGTTGAGTTATTAATGATTGGCGATCTGAGTCGGTCATGGCGCTAACAGTTGTGAAACAAAACAAAATAGCCACAAAAATAATCGCTAAAAATATAAATTTTATTTTCATAATTAAAAATATATAAATATAATAATATTTTATTTATTATACCCCCCCCTAAAAGCGTGTCAAACACCCCGCACCATAACGTGAATAAAGTTCCGTGTGAAGTCGGACTTAACACGAACTTTATTCTAATATTATATCTTCAAAACCAGCCAATTTATTTTTATGTTCAATCCATGCGTCCGTATATGCTTTGCACCCTCTTCCTCCCCCCATTGCTTCTAATAAAAAATCTCTTTGCGTCACCGAGGGAAAGGCCTTTTTGCCAAGATAATCCATATAACTATGCCTTTTATTATTTTCTAAAAATTCTTTTATTTTCCCCGGATTCTTAATCCCGTGCTCTTTCCAGCCCGGTTCAATTACAGATATTAAATTTGTATGCACATATACAAACGCGTTTTTAAACTGGTTATCATCTTTTATATGAACAGCGCGAAATTTATTAAAAAGATGTCCTATTCTATCATATTTTTCGTTAAAATAATTTGCAAAGCCTGTGCCAAATTTTTGCATAAATTTACTAATTCCATTATCTTTCAATTGCTTCAAAATCAGATGTAAATGATTTGGCATAAACGAAAAAGCCAACATATCCACGAATCTGCTCCTCTTATCTGGAATAATTAGCTTCGTGTTAAGTCCGACTTCACACGGAGCTTCATTTTTCTTTTCAATTAATCTGTTCCGTCGCCTGTTAAACATATTTACAGATTTATTATTATTAAATTCATAAATAGAAAAAATGCCACGATAGAAATCGTCTTCATCATCAAAAACAATCGTATCACCCACTGCACGGACAACTACATGATAATATTCGCCATTTACTAATTTAGGTCTTTGGTAAGCCATACTTAATTATACAAAAATAAAATCGCCGCGTGAAGTCGGACTTCACACGGCGAAATTTTATATTTTTATTTATATTTTTATTTTTATTTTTCTTTTGCTTTTGGCGCAAACCCTGTTCCCACTGGAATTAATTTTCCAATAATAACGTTTTCTTTTAATCCTCGCAAGTTGTCTTCTTTGCCTTCTAAAGAGGCCTTGATAAGCACTCTTGAAGTTTGCTGAAAGGAAGCAGCTGACAAGAATGATTCAGAATTTAAGGCAACTTCTGAAATTCCCAACAAAACCTGAACGCCCAAGGGCAGAGATTTTTTGTCTTTCTTTAATTTTTCTGTTTCATCGCTGAAAATAATTCTTTCAACTACCTCCCCTCTTATCCACTTTGAGTCTCCCTCTTCCTTAACTCTTATTCTTGAAAACATTTTCTGGATTATTGTTTCAACGTGTTTGTCGTGGATATCAACGCCCTGGGAAGCATAGATTCTTTGGACTTCTTGCAAAATATATCTTTGGGTTGCCTCAACCCCGCCTGATTTATATAATTTTTTCAAATCCAAACTTCCTTCGCACAATGGCTGGTTTTCTTTAATGTCCTGGCCTTTTTCAACCAAAATAGCAATCCTGCCTGGAATTTTGTATTCCATAATATCTTTCTTTGAGCTGGACTTTTTAGTTGGTTTTATTTTAATAATTCGCCTTTCTTCATCAATTGCCACAACTTTTCCTTCAGTTAAAGACATTACGGCTTCCCCTTTTGGAGACCTGCATTCAAAAATTTCCTCAATTCTCGGCAACCCCTGGGTAATATCTCCCGCCCCCACAATTCCTCCTAAATGGTGAGTCCTCAAAGTAAGCTGGGTTCCTGGCTCTCCGATTGCCTGAGCCGCAACAATCCCAACGGCTTCTCCCAGTTTTACCAATTCGTTTCTCCCCAAATCCCATCCATAACATTTCTGGCAAACTCCTTGAGTTGATTTACAAGTTAATGGAGAGGCCACAAGAACCCTTTCAATTCCTTGTTCTTTTGTAATTTCATGGGCTGTTTTCCAATCTATCAGCTCTCCTTTTTTAACAAAAACTTTTTTACCCGCCTTGCCGTCGGGCAGATTATATTCAATATTTTCAAGAACAGTCCTTCCTACTATTTTAAATGCAAAATCTTGCTCAATAACATCAGCGTCTTTCTTATAAACTGTCAGTCCCGTCTTGTCTCCGCAGTCGTTTTCAGAAACAATTACGTCATGGGCAACATCAACCAATCTTCTTGTAAGATATCCAGCTGACGAGGTTCTCAATGCCGTGTCTGCAGTGCCTTTTCTGGCTCCGTGTGTTGAAATAAAATATTCCAGCACATTAAAACCCTCTGTGAATGATGATTTCACAGGAAGTTCTATAATATCTCCTGCAGGGTTGTTTACCAGCCCTTTCATTCCTGCCATTTGGACTGGCTGAGCCCATGTACCTCTGGCTCCAGCTGAAATAATAGACATAACAGGCCCGTCTTTTGGCAAAGTTTCTTTTAACAATGACTCAATTTTTGTTTTGACTGTCTGCCAAACTAAAATCTTCTGAGATGTCTTTTCTTCAGGAGACAAAAGGCCTCTTTCAAAATGGCTATCAATTTGCCTAATCTGTTTTTCAGCCTCATCAATCAATCCTGCTTTCTCTTTTGGAACTATTAAGTCATCCATGCCCCAGCTAATTCCAGACAAAGTGCAATACTCAAAACCAAGGGTTTTTATTCTGTCTAAAATAGCAACTGCTTCTTCGTTAGGATATATCTCAATAATTTCTCTTACCAATCCCTTTAATTTTTTATTATCAATTTGCTCATTTATATATAAATGAGTGTCTGGCAAGCTAGCGTTTAAAATCAATCTGCCAACAGTCGTTTTAATTAGTTCAAGATTTGCCGCCTCGCCTTCTGGCGAGGCGAGCCTCGCCCCTTTGGGGCGGGGAACTTTTATCATATCATTCAATCCCAAAAATCCATATTCATAAGCAGTTATTGCCTCAGAATCAGAAGAGTATATTTTAATTGCTTCCTCAGATTTTTTGTCTGGCTCTTCTTCTTTGTTTCCGTCCAATTTCGTCAAAAAGTAACAGCCCAAAGCAATATCTCGGAACGGGCCTATTACCGGCATTCCTGTGGCTGGCCTCAAAAGATTTAAAGAAGAAAGCATAATTTCTTTTGCCTCTTTTTGGGCTTCATCTGAAAGGGGAAGGTAAACAGCCATTTGGTCGCCGTCAAAATCAGCGTTAAATGCCTCGCAGACCAAAGGGTGCAATTTAATTGTTTCTCCCTCTGTTAAAGTTGGCCTGAACGCTTGTATTCCAAGCCGGTGCAGAGTTGGAGCCCTGTTTAATAAAACTAATTTATCTTTTATAATTTCTTCTAAAATAGCCCAGACCTCCGGTGTTTTTTCATCAATCAATCTGGCGGCTCCCCTTATGTTAAAAGCTAATTCTTTGTCTAAAATCCTTTTAATTACGAACGGCTTAAAAATTTCCAACGCCAAGGTCTTAGGCAGTCCGCACTGTGAAAAATGGAGTTCGGGACCCACAGCAATAACAGATCTTCCAGAATAATCAACACGCTTTCCCAAAAGGTTTTGCCTAAACCTTCCCTGTTTTCCAGCCAACATAGCAGCCAATGACTTCAATAATCTTTTTCCCCCGGTTGTAGCTGTGGTTGTAACTCCTTTTCTCATTTCATTGTCAATCAAAGCATCAACTGCCTCTTGCAGCATTCTTTTTTCGTTCCTTACAATAACAGGAGGAGCTGAAATTTCCTGCAAATATTTGAGACGGTTATTCCTGTTAATAACTCTTCTGTATAAATCATTCAAGTCAGAAGAAGCGTATCTTCCGCCGTCCAATTGCACCATGGGCCTTAAATCAGGGGGTAAAACAGGCAAAACTTCCATAAACATCCACTCCGGTCTTATACCGGCTGACAGCATTCCTTGAAACAATTTCAAGCGCCTTAAAACTTTTTTCTTCATTGCGGGCGGAGCTTCTTTTGCCTCTTTTGACAGATTTTCGGTTTCTTTTTTCAAATCAATTTTTGAAAATATTTCCCTTACCACTTCAGCTCCAGTACCTGCTTCAAAAATTTCTCCATATTTTAGAGACAATTCGTGGTATACGACTTCAGACAAAATTCTCATTGGTTTTATGTCTAAAACCTCTTCTTTTGCCTTTTCTCTTGCCTGTTTTAATTCGTTTATTTCTGCTTGTGTCTTCGCTTTTTTTCCGCCCGAGGCGGATCCGCCTTTGGCGGAAACCTTTGTCTTATACTCTTGCTCAATTGCGTCTAATATGGCGTTTCTTGCCTGCTCGTCAACTTTGGTAATAATATAAGAAGAAAAATAAATAACTTTTTCTAATTGTTGGGAGGATTTGTTTAAAACCATGCCCATGCGCGAAGGCACTCCTCTCAAAAACCAGATATGGGAAACCGGCGCATATAATTTTATGTGCCCCATTCTTTCCCTTCTTACAGATGATTTTGTAACCTCAACTCCGCATCTGTCGCAAACAACTCCTTTATATCTTATCCTTTTATACTTTCCGCAGGCACATTCGTAATCCTTTTCAGGGCCAAAAATCCGCTCATCAAAAAGCCCGTCCTTTTCAGGCTTTTGGGTTCTGTAATTAATTGTTTCTGGCTTTACTATTTCTCCATGAGACCAAGACATTATGTCTTCAGGAGAAGCCAGTTTTATTCTTATTGATTCTAAATCAACTACTCTCATGTGTGTAAATTTTTAATTTTTTAAATTTAAAATAATGGTTTTTGTTTTTTTAAAAATTCTTCCGCTTCTTTCAATACTATTTTCACAAAATCTAAATAATCTTTTGCCTCTTTTCCTGATATTATTATTCCGCCATCGTATAAGTCGCGGTTTCTTTTCTTTCTCATCGCTTCGCCCATAACTTCAATGTCCTTGTCATTTAAAATTTTAGAAAGCTTTTCCAAAATCCTAACATGATGCCCCATTCGGCTTTTCACCCTGTGCCCTTGAGCAGCAATTAGCGCAATGCCAATTTTTATCAAGCAATCATAAGAAAATTTAAAAACTGCTTCTGTGTGTTTGCTCTCCTTGGCTATTTCAAAGTCCCGCTCAGCGCTATTAAAATATTTTTGGACTGTTCTTTTTTCAAACTTTCTCTTTTCAAAAAATTTTGATTCAAAAGATGTCGCCATTATATTATTTTTATGTGTTTTCCAGAAAAAATATCAATAAGCACTTCGTCTTTTTCTTCCATCTTCTTCTTAAACTCTTTTTTCAACAGCTCAATGGAGTTTATTTCTCTGCCAGATAGTTTTTGGACTTCTAAAAGAGCTCTTTGAAGGTCCTTTGTCTCAAAATCTCCCACAACCAGAATATCTATATCGCTTTCATCAGACATTTTGTTTTTAGCATATGAACCAAATATGTATGCTGAATCAATTCCTTTTATCTGCTTTAATTTTTCTTTCAAAATTTTCTCAAAACCAACGCCTTTCAGTATGATATTTCTGTACTCTTTTAAAAATTTATACTTTTTATTTATAAAAAAGTATCTTTCCATGCCTTGGACATCATCAGACACAATTCCTTCTTTTTCAAGCTCAACAAGCTTTTTGTGAACATTGGCGGGATATTCATGTATAATTTTGGCTATCTGGTTTATATAAAAACGCTCTTTATCATTCAGAATCAGCAAGTTAAGAATTTTTTGGGTTATTTTTGATCTTAGCGAAATCATAGATTATAGTATATTTTTACTATAATTATAATATATTTTTACTATGGATACAACCCTGTTTTGAACACGCCATCCGCCTGGCGTGTTTGGCAAACTATCAATTTTACTGTTCAATAAACCTAAAAGTGGAAAGAATTTTATCAAAAATATCTTTGTAATTGCTATCACTTAGGTAAAAACTTTTTTGTTTATCTTTTGAATTATTCCAAGTATCAATGTAAAAATATATTGGTGAAGAAGGGCTATCCATACCACATGTCTGCCCGCAATCTGTTCCTTCGTTTTCTGAAAGACAAATAGCTACACCATCCAAATTACAGCTAAATTCTTGACAGGTCCATGAATCTGGGTATTTAAAAGAGATTCCCATATCATCATTTACAAGAGATTCCCATATCATCATTTACATATGTTTGCCAGTCGGCGGTTTCATCTTGAACCTCCGGGCACTGGGCGAATCGGCAGATTGGAGCAACACGGCCAACATAGCTTCCATCCGGGCATTGTTTTGCATCTTGCGCGCAGGCAATTTGTCCTGAATCATCTTCAGGCGCAGAATTTTGCAAATAAACAACGAATCCAACAGCCCCTAAAACTAATACGGCGACTATCATTGTTATAAAAATTGGAGAAAATCCTTTTTGCATAATTTTATTTAATTTTAATTATTTATCTTCTTTTTTTTCTTCTCGGCCAGAGGCCGATCCGCCTTCGGCGGAAAATTTATCTTCTTTAAATTCGCGCAGTTTTTCCTTTACCTCAACTGCCATACCCAAAGATTTTAATTCAGCAACAAGCAAATTAAAGGAAGCTGGAATGTTTGGGTTCCTTATCGGCTCGCCTTTTAAAATTGCCTCATAAGTTGATGCGCGCCCCTGCACGTCGTCAGATTTTATAGTAAGCATTTCCTGCAAAGTGTGGGAAACACCGTATCCTTCCAAAGCCCAAACTTCCATTTCCCCGAATCTCTGGCCTCCAAACTGCGCCTTTCCTCCAAGTGGCTGTTGGGTAATCAAAGAATAAGGGCCAATTGACCTTGCATGGACTTTATCATCCACCATGTGTATCAGTTTCATCATATACATATACCCCACTGTAATTGGTTTTGGAAATGGAAGGCCTGTTTTCCCATCATAAACTGTGACTTGCCCTGATTCTGGAAGCCCAGCTTCTTTTAGTTCTTTTTTAACGTCTTCTTTGTTGGCTCCCAGTAAAGCAGGAGAAATTGCAATATAGTTTAACTTGTGGGCTGCCCAGCCAAGGTGCGTTTCTAAAATTTGCCCTATATTCATACGTGAAGGAACAGAAAGCGGAGAAAGCACTAAGTCAATTGGGGTGCCATCAGCTAAAAACGGCATTTCTGACTCTGGCAAAATTTTTGAAACAACCCCTTTGTTTCCGTGCCTGCCCACTAATTTGTCTCCAACTTTTGCCTTTCTGGTTTCAGCAACTTCAACCTGAATTCTCTTTATAACTCCGGGCTCCAATTTATGCCCCAAGTCCCTTGAAAATATTTTTATATTTATAACTTTTCCTTTTTTGCCGTGCTCCATTCTCAAAGAAGAGTCCTTAACATCCTTTGCCTTGTCGCCAAAAATCGCCCTCAATAATCTTTCTTCAGGAGTCAACTCCGCTTCCCCTTTTGGAGAAATCTTTCCAACCAAAATATCGTTTGGACCGACTTCAGCGCCCACTCTTACAATTCCTTCCTCGTCTAAGTCCTTTAATTTTTCCTCACCAACATTAGGAATGTCAGATGTTGTAACTTCAGGCCCAAGTTTTGTTTCCCTCACATCGCAGGTAAAGTCCTCTATATGAATTGAAGTAAATTCATCTTCCTTTACCAGTTTTTGTGAAATGGTAATTGAATCCTCGAATCCTCCTCCTCTTAACGGCAAAAAACAAACTAAAATGTTTCTGCCCAAAGCCAAACGGCCTTGAGAAATAGCAGCGCCGTCAGCCAAAACATCTCCCTTTTTAAATTTGTCGCCCACTTTGACAATTGGTTTTTGGTGAAAACATGAATACTGGTTTGTTCTTACAAATGTCTGCAAATCATAATTCTCTTCTCCCTTTTCATAGCTAACTTTTATGTGCTTGGCATCAACTTCTTTTACAACACCCGGGGCTCTGGCTAAAATTCCCTGCCCTGAATCTCTGGCAACATTTCTTTCAGTTCCTGTTCCAACCAAAGGTGGCTCTGGCCTTATTAAGGGGACTGCCTGCCTCTGCATATTAGACCCCATCAAGGCCCTTGAAGCATCGTCATTTTGCAAAAAAGGAATCAAAGAAGTTGCCACAGAAATAAACTGCTTTGAAGAAACATCAATATAATCTATTTTAGAAATTTTAACCTCAGCTGGTTCTCCCTTGACTCTTGCTTCAACCTTGTCTGGCGGGATTTCCGGCAAAATTTTTCCGGAATCCGTCAAAGGAACGGAGGCCGGAGCTATACAATGGCGCTCTTCTTCTTGCGCTGAAAGATATTCAACTTCTTTGGTTACTTTGCCGTTTTTTACTTTAAAATACGGGGCTTCAATAAACCCGTAAGGATTTATTCTAGCAAAAGAAGCCAAGTGACCCACCAATCCAACATTAGGTCCTTCCGGTGTCTCAATAGGACAGATTCTTCCATAATGGGAGGGCTGTACATCCCTTACTTCAAACCCCGCCCTTTCCCTTGTCAAACCGCCAGGGCCTGTGGTTGTTAGTCGCCTTTTGTGTTCTAGCTCAGCCAACGGATTTTCGTTATCCATAAACTGGGAAAACTGGGAAGAAGCATAAAACTTCTTTACAACAGCCATCAAAGGCCTTGGATTTATAAGCTGTATTGGGGTAATTGTATCAAGCTCTAAAGTAGACATTTTGTCTTTAATAATTCTTTCCATTCTCATTAACCCGACTCTCATGCGGTTCTGTAAAAGCTCAGACATAGTTCTCACCCTTCTGTTGCCCAAATGGTCAACCTGGTCCTGCTTAGCTAAAGGATTGTTATTAAGCCGTATAACTTCTTTTACAACCTCCACTATATCTTCAATTTTCAAAATCCTGTCTTCTTTAGAAATATCTTTTTCATTTTTTTTAGCCTGCCTGCCGGTAGGCATGGGAGCTAATTGTGGAAGGCGCTGCCATGTTTTCCATCTGCCTACTTTTGACAAATCATATCTGTCAAAGTTAAAAAACATATTAAAAATCAAATCCTGAGCAGTATCTGGAGTAACTAAGTCGCCAGGCCTCAAGCGCCTGTAAACTTCAACTAAGGCCTCTTTTTGGTCTTTTGAAGAGTCCCTTCTCAAGGTCTCTTTTATATACCTTATTTCGCCTGTATCTGTGTCTTTAAAGGCATTTTCAACTTTTGCAACATTTTCCAACCCAAGAGCCATTAACAAAGTTGTAGCAGGCACCTTTCTTTTCCTGTTTATCTTAACGCCAATAAAACCTGAATCTTCTGTTTCAAATTCAAGCCAAGCGCCCCTGTTTGGGATAATTTTAGCTCCAAAATAATCTTTGCCCCTGTGAGACCTGCTTGTAAAAAAAGCTCCCGGAGAACGGATAAGCTGGGAAACAACGACTCTTTCAACTCCGTTTACAACAAAAGTGCCCCTATCTGTCATAACAGGAAAATCAGCCAAGAACACTTCCTGCTCTTTTGCCTCTTTGGTTTTTTTGTTTACTAATTTTATTTTAACCCTTAGAGGGGCTTCAAGAGAATCGTTATTCTTTTTTGCCTCCAGCCCATTTTTATAATTTGGCTTGCCTAATTTATAATCGCCAAACCAAAGCTCAAGCTCTTTTCCAGTATAGTCCTTTATGGGAGAGATTTCCTCAAAAAGTTCTTTTATTCGGACTTCCCAAAAATCATCCCACGTTTCCTTTTGCATTGTCAAAAGGTGGGGGGTGGAAAAACTAAAAATTTTTGATTTTGAAAAATTCTTTACTTTTGTTGTGTCTGGCATTAAAATTTAATTTAATTAACAAACAAAAAAATCCGGTATTGGACATAACCGAAAACGAGGTGTTTGATTTTCCTTTAGAATAAAATAACCACTTCGATTTTAAGATAGTATATTAAACAGTATATTCTAAATGTCAAATAATGTCAATGCCTTGTTTATGATAGCCCTGCGTTTTTTGAATTCTTGTCTTAAAAACCCAAAAAACGCAGGGCTATTTTGACGTCCTGTCTATTAATAAGCGGAGTAAATCTTTTGCCGAAGATGTCGCAGCTTCTTTTGTTTCGCTGTTTGTAAATTCCTGCCAACTGGCAAAGATTTCAGGGTCTTCCAAACTCCTTACTGTTGTTTCTAAAACCAATCGGGTTTCAAAATCAATTTCCTTGCTTGCCAGCAAAACCTGTTCTGTAAACATGTTTCTAAATTCCATTATTCTATCGTTATCTTCCTGAGAAACAGCAATTTTTTGCGTTTGGTATAATCCATACAACAAAGCGCCATTGACTACAGAAGAGGCCAACAACAAAGCGCACAAAATTATTATAAAAAACTTGGTCTTACTCATTTTACTTTTATTTTTGTTGATTTCGACCTTTAATAAAAAGTTAAAATATTAAAAATTAAATATCAAAATTCAAAACTTTCTTTTACCTTTAAGCGTTAAAATGCTTGAGGCAAAAATATTGGCTATCTCCTCTAACTCTTTTAGAAACCACCCTGTTTCTTCTGAATTAGCTCTTTTGCTGTCCCTTAAAATAGCCAACCATAACTTGCTTTCGTTTGCCGATTTTAAAGAATGGTTAAAAAAATTGATGTAATCTTTTTTGCTACTCGCAGAAGAACCCTCTATATAGTTTCCCAAAATACTGGTGCCACTTCTAAGCAGTTGGTCTCCGATTCTACGAGACACATTGTCTTTTGGTAGTTTATCAAGGAATTCTATCAATTTAAGGGCGAATTTATATAATCTCTTTTTAAATTCCTGCTTAAATTCTTTATTATCCATAAACTTTGAACTCTTATTTTTAACTTTGATTTTTTAACTTTGATTTTTGATATCTCAAGAAAAACATAATTATTACGGTCAATAAAAATATGACTAAAGCCAGCAATGCTATTATAAGTGTTTTCCAGTTTAACCAGCTTGGCAAAAATGATTTTTTGTTTAACTCAATATCAAAACGGACATTATTATTTTCCACCACAGAGAATGGCTCCCCTTTGTAGCTAAAATAATTTTTTGCCTTAATTTCAAGATAATACATTCCTTCAGGAACCATAAAAGAATATTTACCGGTCTCATCAGTAATAATCGGATTTTTCTGCAAAAACTTTTCAGCTGGCCACAGTTCGTACTGGCTTGTTGTAGAATTCAACCAATAAATTAAAACTTCAGCTCCCTGTATTCTTGCCCTGCCCTCGGACGTTTGGCTCCAAACATATCCCTCGGGGTCAACAAGCGTTGAAAGTTCTGTGGTTGTGGGCTGGAGCGTGGAATCTTTGTATTCCACTATTGTTGTAATTTTATACTCCCCTTCATTAACCGGAGCTATTATTTCAGCCAGAAATACTCCCGGCCTTACTTCTTGATATTCAAATTTATTTACAAGTAAATCCCCGCTTTGCCCTGACATCCCGCCGTCATTGCGAGGCGCGAGCAAAGCGAGCAACGAAGCAATCCAGGACTTTGAGATTGCCGCGTCGCCCTGCTCGCCTCGCTGAAGCTCTGGCGAAGCGGGCGGGGCTCCTCGCAATGACGAAGCCAGTTTGTTTAAAGTTATTATGCCCGTTACCCTGCTTGCCGGATTTTCGGGCTTTATTATAAGCTGTATGGGCTTGCCGGAAAGAGCTGTTATTTTTTGTTTTACTTCTCCTTCGTTGTTAACGCTTATAGCAGAACGTATATCTATGAGTTCTCCTGCTGTTCTTGCAAAAACAATATCAGAAGGTATTTTTGATAAAGCCCCAGCGCTAAGCTCAGCCAGAGGAACTCCTTTTAACAAAGCAAAAACATTTGACTCTATGTTTGGTGTTTGTGTCGGCTGGGTATCTGGGCTTTCTGGCAAAATAGAGCCATCAGGAGCTAATGCCTGCTGTTCTGCGAGCTGGTTTGCTTCCAAAATTTCTGTTTGGGTCATGACTATCTTAGTCAAACCAGGCAAGAAAAATTCATTTCCGCTAATTTTTTTAATATCGCTAAGTTTTGTGGAGTCAATCGCAAGCGCTTCAAGGGTTTCTTTTAACTGAGGAATTTTTTCAACAAAAAATGCAATGGTTGAATCAATCGGAGACAAAGAAAGCTTGGCCAAAGGATTCACGCTGAAAATTTCCAGTCCCTGCAAAGACAACTGCGGACGCTCCGGCACCGCCTGCTCAATAGGCGGGTATGTTATTTGCCCCTGCTGGCCTGTAATGGCTTTTCCAATGTTTGTTATTTGCTGGGCTATTTGTTCAATTAACCCGGGCGTTGTAGGAGTTTGTTGTTGGGAAGGAGCAGGGGGCGGAGCAGGAGGAGGTGCGGAGTCAGAAGAGGCGCTTCCTCCCATAAGAAGTATCGCTTCTGTTTTGGTTGTTTCTGAGTTTGAGACGTTGTCTATTGAGTAATATCTTATGTATGTGTTGTTGGATATTGAAAAAGTGGCTGGGTCTGTGTAGACAGTTGCGGGGGTACATTCATTGGTTGTGTCGTAACAATAGTATGTGGCAGCGCATCCGAAACCAGAGCCGTCAGAGCATGTGAGGGTGGCTGTGATAGTGTTTTGATTGGTTTGGCTTCTTGCAAAGCTAAGTGAGGTGACTGGGTCTGTGGTGTCTATTTTAATTGTTTGGCTGGCTGTGGTTTCTGTGTTGCCAGAGGTGTCTGTGGAATAATATCTTATGTAGGATGTGTTTTCTGTGGTTATTGAGACCGCGCTGGAATACTCGGTTGTTGGGGTACAGGTGTTTGTTGTGTCGGTACAATAATATGTGGTTTGGCATCCTAGGCCTGAGCCGTCATTGCAAGACAACGTCGCAGACACGTCTGAGGCGTTCGTCCAGGTGTCAAATGTGTAACTGCTTCCGCCTGCTGTGCCCGAGGGGGTGGTGGTTGGAGCTGTAAAATCCCAGTTTGTGTTATTGCCTGAGTTAGTGGAGTTTGGGGTGGCTACTTGGGTTCCTCCTGATGCGTCTGAATATGCAACATTTACATAACTTGCTGTGGCGGTGCCTGTGGTGTTGAG
>CAYNHB010000007.1:24986-33562 GCA_964397155.1 uncultured Candidatus Saccharibacteria bacterium | reverse complement strand
ACGTCGGCATCGGGACAACGAGTCCGAACTATGGAGGAACAGGAACTTTCTTGTCTATTGAAAATGCGACAGCAGCCCCAGGGATAGATTTATACTTAAATAAGACGGGAGTTGCAGGGGCAACAATAGGTGCTTTGAAGTTCTGGGGACAAAATGCTTCCTCCACTAAACGTGAAATGGGTCAAATTGCAGCCCTGAACGGAGTGGTCGCTTCTACTGCTGGGCAATTAACCTTTAGCACATCCAATAATGCTGGCACAATGACGGAAAGGGTGAGAATTGATGAAACTGGCAACGTCGGCATCGGGACGACGGCGCCGGGGGCGAAGTTGCAGATTGTGGATGGGTCAACTACTTTTTCTTTTGCAGGTTCTCAAGCAACATTTACAACAGCGAATCTAAGATTTTCTAATAATTATGGTATGACGGGGACGCTTACCGGAGGACAAGGATTTGATATTTTGGCAGTTAATGCAAACAATGATTTAGTTTTTGGTGGCAGTCAAAACCCTGGCGTCACGTCAATCCAACTTAAACCTGGTGGCGCAACAATGGGTAGTACGCCAGCAATGACCATATTAAGCGGCGGCAACGTCGGGATTGGGACAACAGCGCCGCTAATGGCACTTGACGTTTCTCCTTCTACTGGAGGAGTGGGGATAAGAGCAAAAGGTGATGGTGTAGGTGCTATTGTTTTACAAGATAGTACTGCGACTTCAAGTAAACAAGCATATCAGTGGCGTTCCGATGATGATATTCTGACGCTATGGTTACTTACTGATAATTTAGCAACTTCGGTCAAGGAGGATATGTTTGCAGTAAATAGCGCTGGCAACGTCGGCATTGGGACGGCGGAGCCAGGGGCGAGGTTGACAGTGTCGGGAGGAAGCGCTGTGATTGGGACAGCGGCTTTGGCTACCGATGCCACAGACGGGTTTTTGTATATTCCAACAACAACCGACACCCCAACCGGAACCCCAACCACCCAAACAGGCACAGTTCCAATTCAATACGACACAACCAACCACCTTTTGTATATTTACCGCGATTCCGCATGGCACTATTTTGCTGAAACCGGCGGATTTCAAATTCCAAATTATGAAACAGGCGACCCGCTTTCAGGAAACCTTTTGGAAGTGGGTGATATTGTGCTTGGAATGATTGACCAAACAATGCCAAATGAAAACCTGCACGCAAAATGGGTAAGCTGGAACAGCGTTAAAGCCCAGTTGCTGGCTGAAGCAAGAGGAGAATTGTCAGAGTTTGACGGGGCTTTGGGAGAGGGGGTTATTGAAGGGGTAAAAACAAACTCAATGCTCAGCAGGGTCACAAATGTTTTGACTTCAATTGGGATTAGTGTGAAAGACGGTGTAACAAGCATAGCAAACTTGGCTGTGAATAATTTTACAGCAAAAACAGCTGATATTTCAAAACTGCAAATGACAGACGAGGTTACTGGTGAAATTTATTGCGTTTCTATAAGAAATGGGGAGATGGTGAAGACAGCGGGGGAATGCGGGTCTGCTGTTGCGACAGCGGAGAAATCCCAATCACCAAACCAGAATACCGAAAAAATAACCAATGACCAACCTGCCGAAAGTTCCGCTGCGGCGGGTGATGTCGGACTTCCCGCGGGAAGTCCGACATCTGGTGGCTCTGAAACTGGGTCAAATGATCTTTTTATAGAAAGTATAGAACAGGCGCAACAAACTGCAAACAATGCTTTAGAAACCGCTGAAAATGCTAAACAAGCGGCAAAAGATGCGGCAAAAGAAATAAAAGAAGAAATTAAGCAGGAATTGAGAGAAGAAATGGAGAGTGAAAATTCCCAATCACCAAACCAGAATACCGAAGAAATACCCAATACCCAACCTGCCGAAAGTCCTGTTGAACCGGAACCCGAACAAGCAATAGGGGATGTTGTTTATGAAACAGCAGCCGGGCTTTTGAATGCTGTGAGAGATATCATGATTAAAATCATGACTAAAATAACAGAACAAACAGCAGGGTTGGCGGAGTCAATTAAAGGATTGTGGGAGTTTATCTTTCTTAAATAACCAAATCCCAAACCCGAATACCGAAAAAATACCCAAATATCAAATTACAAAAATGTCTAAAATATTTAATCTTGAGGATAGGACGGCTGATTTTGGAGCAAAAATAATTGAATTTTCAAAAAAGATACCTAAAAATCCCACAAACATTTCTCTTATAAGCCAGATAGTAAGATCTGGGACAAGTGTAGGAGCTAATTATTTAGAAGCTGATGATTCAGAGTCAAAGAAAGATTTTATTCATAAAATGAGTATTTCAAGAAAAGAATCACGAGAAGTGAAACATTGGTTGAGGATGATCGCGGTTGCCGAACCTAGTTTAAAAGACAATGCCAGAGAATTATGGAAGGAAGCGCAAGAGTTAAATCTTATATTTTCATCAATAATAAATAAAAAGAAAAACACAAAATAATTGTTTATTGTGGCTTGGACATTTTTTCGGTATTCTGGTTTGGGTATTGAGGTTTTGAAGCACAAATGCATTATCTTTCTAAAAATCTATTTTTTTTAATTATAGCAATATTGTCACTGATGTTTGCCGGTTTTGTGTTTGCGTCTACTACAAACGGAACTGTCTCCGGTTATGCGTGGAGCAGCAATTACGGTTGGCTCAATTTTGGTTGTGACAACTGCGGAGTTACTATAAACGATACATCTTTATCTGGATATGTTTGGAACGATAATATAGGCAGGATAAATTTGAGTCCTGCAAACGGCGGGGTCTTAAACACAAGCAGGGGAGCGCTTTCAGGATACGCTTGGTCAGAAAATGTGGGTTGGATAAATTTTTCTGGAGTTTCTATAACAGACGCCGGAAATTTTATTGGGCAGGCGTCAGGCGACAATATTGGCACAATAAATTTTGGCTGTGACTACTGCAATGTGCAAACCGACTGGAGGCCTTCAACAGTAAGAGGAGGAGGGCCTGACGGGGTGGGCACTCCGCCTTTTCAAGAATATCCTGAAGAGTCATCTGGCGAAGAGGAGCCTTCCACAGAAGAAGAGCCCGAGACGTCCGACGTCGCACCAGAGGGTGAGATGTCGGACGTCAACGCAACTGAAGGGGAGGTCGGACCTCTAGATACTTCAGGCGAGCCGTCTATAGTGGAAAAAATAACAGATAAAATTATAGATTTAATTCCTAAATTTTTGTGGCCAAAAAAAGAAAAAACGCCAGAGCAAGTGGTTACAGTGCCCAAATTAGCTCCAGTGTCTTTTAATGGATTTTGGGAATACTTGGATCCAAAACCAATCAAAAGATTTGTTTTGTCGCCTTTGCCAAGAGATGTTGCTGTTTTAGCTGAAAAATTTCCACAAATTGAAAAGACATTCAGTGAAGTGGGGGTTACAAAAATCACAGATCTCCAAAAATTAAAGAATTCTAAGTTAAGCTTGCCGGGTTTAACAAAAGCTTTGGGGTTTGCTATTCCTGCTTTTCCTGTGACCCAGCTTACAGCTGAAGCAAAAAACAGAATTCCTTCTGAAATTGTTTTTGTAAAAGCCGGCGGGGGATTGATTGACTATAACATTGCTTTGTCTTTAAACAATCAAGGCCAGACCTTGCAAAAAATAACAGCCCTTACTGGCCAGACCTTGCAATTTGTGGTGCGAGTTGACCAGCCGGTAAAAAAAATTACCGGATACATTGTTTTTAAGTCCCGCAAGCCAAGCCAGGTTTCTTCCAATGTAAGATTAAACAACCTTTCAATATCAACAATGTTTTCAAATCCAGAATTTGCTATGCCAGCTGCCTTGTCTGATGTAATTCCTGTAAATGGGGCGGTCTCCGACACCGCCCGAACTGTATCCGCCCAAGGCGGATCCGCCTTGGGCGGAGAAACCCGGCTGGTGTTGGCAAAATTTGATTACGAAGACACCGGCAATGGAGTGTATTTAGCCACAGTGCAGGCGCCTGTTGCTGCTGGCGAATACGAGGTTATCACGGTTATAGAGTATGAAGATTCAAATTTTCCCGCAAAAGAAATACGCTTGATTACAGTGGTGGATCCAGAAGGGTATGTTTTTAAAAAAGACGGGGATTTGGAAAGCCGCATACCCGGAGCTGTTGTTTATTTGTATTGGTTGAATCCTAAAACAAAACAATATGAATTGTGGCCAGCCCAGGACTACCAGCAGGAAAACCCGCAAGTTACAGACCCAAGCGGCGCATATTCTTTTTTGGTGCCAAATGGTTATTATTATTTAAAGGTCGATACTCCCGGATATTTAAGTTATGACGGCAAGCCCTTTCAGGTAACAGAGGGTTCTGGCGTGCATATTAACATTGAGCTCAAAACAAGATATTGGTGGCTGGGTATGATAAATTGGCAAACGGTTCTGTTGTTAGCTATGACTGGGCTTTTGCTGTATAACTTTTATAAAGACCGGAAGCGAGAAAAAAATTAAATAAAATATTTTTATATGCAGTTATTTGGGCCAGATATATTTATGGTAAACAAGAAAAAACTGCTTTTAACAACATTGATTGCGGTTCTTGTTGCAGGCAATGTGTTTTTTGGCGTGAAGTGTTTTCTAGACGGGCGACTTTTACAAGAAAGGGAGCAAGAGATACAAAACCATGAATTTAATAGGGATGTCGTGGGTTTTTTGAATCTTTTTATTGAAAAAGTTTTGAGAGCCCAGGGAGAAGTTTCTTTTGAAGACCGCTTGCAATTGGAGAATTCTGTTAGGTCATTAAAAGATGATGAGATTTTGGGCAAATGGGAGGCATTTTCTAACAGTGCAACAGAAGCCGAAGCTCAGCAAAACGTAAAGGACTTATTACAGGTATTAGCAGAGAAGATATATGAGTAATCCCGCGCTTTTTGAACGCCTCAGACCTGTCTGAGTCATTCAAAAAGCGCGGGTTTTTGTTGACATTCCTGCTCTTTTTTTGTAGCATAAAAACCAATGTTTCTCTGGGTGGTCCAGAGGAATTTCACTGACCTTTGTCAATTAGGGGATAGCTATGTTTAGCTTTAGGAAAATGCTGGCAATGCGGCAAGTAGAGGCCAACAGTTTGCTTTGTGTTGGCCTTGATCCGCTTGTTGAGAAAATTCCCGAAGGATTTTCTGGCGCAGGCAAGACAATAGCTGAAAGAGTAGGAGTGTGGATGAAATGTGTTGTTAACAACACAGCGCCATTTGCGTCTATGTTTAAGCCGCAAAGCGCTCATTGGGAAGCGATCCATGGTGGTGTTGAAGCATTGGCAGGCGTGGTGGATTTTATTCACCACAGATGGCCAGGCATTCCGGTTTTTCTTGACTGTAAGCGCGGGGATATAGACCGCACGCAGGAGCGCTATCGTCTAGCACATCTTGACATGCTTGGCGCTGATGGGATGAATTTCTCGCCTTACATGGGCGACGAAACCATAGCGGCGCTGGTGGATAAAGACAATCCTGGTAAAGCCATTGTTGCAGTGTGCTACACCAGTAATAAAGGGGGTAGGCGTTTTCAGGATGCGCTTCTGTCCGACAATCGACCGCTGTGGGAGCATATTGCAGAATGGACTTTGCAGTGGGCAAAAGAACTCGGAATTGTTGCAGACGCCGGGTTGGTAATGGCATCAGCTTACGAAAACCCCAAAGGATCTGGAAACATTTATTCAGAGCATTTGGTGCGTTGCAGACAATTGGTCGGCGACAAGCTGTGGTTTTTGATTCCGGGCATTGGCACCCAAGGCGGTTTTGTGGAAGAAACCGTGCGCGCCTCTTATAAGGGACCTGGGTCTATCGCCATCAATTCTTCTTCGGGCATCATTTTTGCAGAAGATCCGGCTGGGGCAGCGAGGAGTTTGCGTGATTCTATCAACAGCGCACTTAATACGTAGAGAGGAGACGAACTATGGCTACCCGAGAAATCTTGATTGCTGGATATCGGCATTTGGAAACATTGGGCAATTGTATGGGATATTACAGTTGCCCAAAAGATGCAAACGGCAAGCGGCTTGGTCCGCTTGTTGGGTATGCCGGCACATATGAGGCGCAGGATGGTTCGCAGAGGCAGTTTGTTGGCGATGTTTACGCCAACTTTGCCAAGGCAGAGATGCATCCGAATGTCTTGAAGTATTTTGCAACCTGTCTTATTAACAGGTTTAGCAAGCAGATTGATTTTGCCAGCGTAGATGTTCTTTGCGGGGCTCCTATCGGCGGTTATTCCTTAACCGATGCGCTGGGGTTGCAATGCAACATCCGCATGGTAAAGGCGGAGAAAAAGGTCACCGCGCTAAAAACTGAAACTTCACGCGAAAAGTCGGAGCTGGTTTTTGCCAGGCACGATATACGGTGGGGAGACGTGTGCGTGATAGTTGAGGATGTCTGCAACAACTTTTCAACTACTGAGAAGTTTGTTGAGCTCATTTATTCGCGCGGCGGATCTGTCCTCGGTATCGCCTGTTTTCTTAACCGCTCTTTGACTGTGGACAGAGTGTTTGAGATGAGTCTTTCTACTGGTGTTTGTGTTCCTTTGCCAGTGGTCAGTTTGGTCCGCATGCCGATTTACGAGTGGAAGCAGGACGATCCAGAAGTTGCAGATGATGTTGCGCGAGATAATGTGGTATGGAAGCCAAAGGATGATTGGAATCGCCTTATGCTGGCCATGCAGGATGCAGGGTGAGCAAGAAGTCATAGGCCCAGAGGGTATTTCCCCTTTGGGCATTTTTTTTTGCAAAAAGTTGACATTTTACCCCTATTTTTGTAGTATAAGAACCAATGTTTCTCTGGGTGGTCCAGAGAAATTTTACTGGCACATTGCCAATGCCAATACGGAGGTTGAGAAATGTTGATGCCGTTAGAACTGCCGAGAGAATTGCATGGTTTGAGGTTTTCAAGCGCAATAGCTTGGGGCCAGAGTCCAAAGGAAGAACAGGCGCTAGCATGCCTTGAGGCTCTTGAGGCTGTGTATTTTCACGGAAAAACATCAGAAAAAGGCGATCTTGAAAATCCACCACATGTTTTGTTGTCCAACAATAAACATCGCAGTGGATTTTTAGACCCTGAAAAACTAAAGCCGTGGGGCAACGTAAGGGAATATTTGGCAGCTGGTGTTGTTGGGATGTTTAGTCGGCAAGAGCTTGAGCAGATTGGCGCTGTGCTTGGCTCCCCGGCAAGCACTTTGTTCGCGGCTGATTTTGCCCGTTTGGCAAACAAGCCGTTTGTTGATGGTTTTCGTATAAACAGCCGCTCCGCCAAGCTGGTTTTTAATCCTGTCGAGCTTATCCCAAGCGGGACTACGCTTCTTCAGATAGAAGCAATGGTTGCAGGCTGCGATGACTGCGACCCAGCACGGAATGCAGTGTTTGATAGGTTCCCATCGGCGAAATTTTTTTCTGGCATTGGAGCCCTTGTTTGCTCCCCTCTAGGCAGCGGCCTTGATTCTAAGAGGATAAGGCCTCTTGTCTTCAGGAGGCTGGAAGAATGGGATCATCAGAGGGCGTGCCCCTTATGCCGGCTTGGGTCTAAGCCACTCTATCAGGAGGAAGTCTGGGAAGAGATAAAAAAGGAAACTCAATAAAAAATATAAATAGAAATGGTTGTTTAGGGTCGTGATTGTTCCAGCTGGACAGGCCGTTGAGAGAGCTCAGCGGCATTTTTTTTGGACGGCTCACCCCCTGAGCCGTCGATGAGCCGTTGAGCTCTTGCAAAAAATATAGAGAGAGGTAACATATAATAATGGCAAAACCAAAGTCCGCCAAAGGCGGATCCGCCTCTGGCGGAAAAACAATCAAAAAAATAAAAAAGGCCAGAAAAGTGGTAAAAAAAACCTTTCGACGAACTCAGGGTAAGAAGCCTGCAAGGCGCAGGAAAGTTTTGGTTAGAAAATCAAAAATTAAAAATAAAAAAATAGTAAAAAAAACAATAGCAAAACCCGCAAAAGAAAAACAGCAGGATTTTTCAGCCCAGTCGCTTTTTAAGGCGCGCATTAAGGTTATTGGAGTTGGAGGAGGCGGGGGGTCAATTGTTTCTGAAATAGGCAGGTCATTACAAAAAGCCACTTTTGTTGTTGCAGACACAGATATTCGCGCTTTAAAAAGGAAACCAGGCATAAGATATTTTTGGTTTGGTGAAGAGCTGACACGCGGACTGGGAACCGGCGTTAATATTGACCTTGCAAAACAAGCTGCTGATTCAGTTAAAGAAAAAATAGGAGAAATCTTTAAAGACCAAGATATTATAATTTTTATAGCTTCTTTAGGGGGCGGACTTGGATCCGGGGCTACTCAAGTTTTTGCTGAAGAAGCAAAAAAATATGGAGCAATAACTTTTGGAATATTTACTTTGCCGTTTAAATTTGAAGGAAAAAATAAGGCACGCATTGCCCAAAATGCTTTAAAATCACTAAGGCAGTCATTAAATGTTTCTTTAACAATTCCCAACGAAAAGATATTCAAAATTATTGATGACTCCACGCCAATAACATCTGCTTTTTCTGTGGTTAATAAGAGCTTAATCAATTCCTTGGAAAGCTTGATTGATTTGATTTACAGCCCCGGGATAATTAACATTGATTTTGCTGATTTAA
>CAYNHB010000007.1:0-24976 GCA_964397155.1 uncultured Candidatus Saccharibacteria bacterium | reverse complement strand
GGTTAATAAAATTAAAATTTGTACATTAGATATTTTAAGGACTATTTTAAAAGGCAGGGGGAATTTGGCATTTTTAAATACTATAGAGGAGTCCGGAAAAAACAGGGCTGAAAAAATTTGCGAAAAAACATTTGTTAACCCTCTTTTGCAAAACAGCGCTTTTACAGCAGAGAAGATTCTTTTTAATATAATGGGGTCTGAAAATCTTTCTATGTTTGAGGTTGAGAAAGTAAGTTCACATATAGCAAAACTAAACCCAGAAGCTAAAATTATATTTGGTATTTCTAAAAACTCCAAATTGAAGAACAAAATAAAAACAACTATTTTGATGACCGGCGAAGGAAGCAAAGAAAAACCCGAGGTAAAAAAAGTTGAATTTGTAAAAAAAGAATCTCCTAAGAAAATTGAAGATAAAAAACCAGACGAAGGCACTCCAAAAAAGCCTCTTAAAAAAATAGACTTAGATAAAAAGAAAAAAGAAAAGACCAAAAAACCAGAGCCCGCAGTTCCGGCTCCAGCCCCAACTCCTGTTTTTCCATCTTCTGTTCCGGTAATGCAGGCAGAAAAGCAACAGATCAGCGCTGTTAAAATAAGTCAAATTCAGAAAAAGGAATTATTAAAGCCCAAAAAAAACACCATAAGAAGGAGTGGCTTAGAGATAAAAAAAGCTGAAGAACAGGAGGAAAAAGAGAGAATTGCCCAAGAAAAAGAGTGGGAAATTCCAGCTTTTTTGAGAAAAGTAAAGTTTAACAAATAATTATGGAAATAAAAAAAGCAATAATTCCAATAGCAGGACTTGGGACAAGATTTTTGCCCCTTTCTAAAGTTTTGTCTAAAGAATTTTTTCCTTTAGCTGACAAACCGATTATCCAGCATATTGTAAAAGAAGTAAAGGATTCTGGAATAAATGAGATAATCTTTGTTGTAAGTCCGAGCCAGAAGGATGTATTAAGTTATTTTAAAAAATCAGCGGAATTGGAAAAGATTCTGCAAAAAAGGAAAAAAAATAATCTTTTGAAAGAATTAAAAGAATTTGAAGAAATTTTTGAAGATATTTCTTTTTCTTTAGCTGTGCAGAAAACGCCTTTGGGGGATGGCCACGCTATCTTGCAGGCGTCAAAATTTCTTAAAAAGGAACCAGTCGCCAATTCTTTTGGCGACGACGTGTTCGACGGGCCTACGCCTGCTTTACTTCAGCTTATAAATATTTTTAAGACATGTGGTACGCCGGTTTTAGGCCTTAAAAAATTGCCCCGTGAGAAAATTCCAGCTTATGGGTGCGTGGCAGTTGAAAAGATAGCTAATAATCTTTATAAAATCAAAAAAATAATAGAAAAACCCCAGCCGTCTGAAATAATGTCTGATTTAGTTGTTGCGGGCAAACACATTTTGACTCCGGAAGTATTTGAATATCTTAAAAAAGCAAAACCGTCAGCAAGGGGCGAAATAATTTTAGCTGAAGTTTTTGGCAAAATGCTCCAAGACGGAAAAACAATTTACGGTTATGAAATAAAGGGGGAGTGGCTGGAGTGCGGAGACAAGCTAAAATGGATAAAATCATTTTTTTACATAGCGTTAAAAGATCCAAGGTTCAGCAAGGACTTAAAAGATTATTTAAAAACAATAAAATAAAATGGTTTACGATTTAATTATTATAGGGGCAGGACCGGCCGGCATTACAGCCGGCATTTATGCTGGCAGGCAGAGAATGAAAACTCTTGTTCTAACAAAAGAGTTTGGGGGCCAGATAGCAAAAAAGGCGGTGGAAATTTGCAATTATCCCGGGTTTGAGAATATTTCCGGTCCTGAGCTTATTGAAAAGTTTGTCGCGCATCTTAAAAAGCAGGAAACAGTGGAAATTAAATTTGGCGAGGCAGAAAAAATTGAAAAGCAGAACGATCTATTTGTTTTGACCGATACAGAAAATCAAAAAATAGAAGCAAAATCTGTTATTATTGCCAGCGGGGGAGACCCAAGGCCGCTTGAGGCCAAAGGAGAAAAAGAATTTATTGGCAAAGGGGTTAGCTATTGCGTTACTTGCGACGGCCCGGTTTTTAACGGAAAGCCAATAGCAGTTATAGGCGGCGGAAACGCGGGCTTGGAGGCAGCGGTTTTTATGCAAGAATATGCATCAAAGATTTTTGTGCTTGAGACCGGCCCGGAATTAAAAGCCAATCAGTTTAACATTGAGCGGGTTAAGAGTTCGGATAAAATTGAAATAATACTAAATGCCGTAGTAAAAGAAATCAAAGGCGAGATGCTGGTAAGTGCTTTGGTTTATGAAGACCAAAAAACAAAAGAAACTAAAACTTTGGATGTTCAGGGGGTTTTTATTGAAATCGGCTGCCAGCCGGCAACTTCTATGGCAAAAGGCCTTGTTGACTTTACAGAAAGAGACGAGATAATAGTGGACCCCGAGACCTTTCAAACTAAAACACCCGGGCTTTTTGCGGCCGGAGACAACAATATGGGCCACTATAAGCAAATTATCACAGCTGCCGGCGAGGGTTGCAAAGCCGCCTTGGCAGCTTACGAATATCTTCAAAAAATCTAAAAATAAATTAAATTTTTATATATTAAATCTACTATTTCGGTACCATACTACCGTGCACAGTAGTATGGTAGTATATAACTATGGCTACTTTCCATTTAAATAGTTTACCAAAAGAAAAAAGAATTCAAATGATAGGTGAATTTTATGATGTAATAAACTCTTTAAACGGAAGAGAAGAGGTCCGTTTCTTTTTTAAAAGTTTGTTGACTCCAGAAGAAATCGCAATGCTTATGCGTAGAATTGAAATAGCTGTGCTTTTATCTGCTAAATTTAAGTATGAGGATATAGCAGAAATTTTGAATGTAAGTTATAGCAAAATTTCTGCTGTGCAAAGAGCTTTACAACAAGATGATAATGGTTATAAAATAATTATAAAAAGATTAATTAAAAACCGTAAAAGCCGTTTAAAGAGGATGAGAAAAAAAGAAAAAGACGCCTCAGACACGTCGCCCCTAAGCACCATTAAGAAATATAGATCAGCTAATAGGGTTTTGCCGGATTTATTAGACGCTGTTATAGAAAAATTTGAAGATGACAAGGATTTAGAAAAAGAAGCATTATTTTTTACGCCATCAGCAAATTCATTAAGAACAAAGAAATAATTTACTATCATGCTACTGTGCATGGTAGTCATTATTTAAATAATGATTTAAATCATTACTAACATTACTAATTACTAATTACTAATTACTAATTACTAATTACTAATCATTACTAATTTATTGTTAACATTATGGCACAAAGAAAAACGAAAAATAACAATATAAGAAAAATAATGAGAAGCGGTAAGACCACTTTGTGCGTTTCTATTCCAGTAGAATATATAAATAAACTTAAATGGAGAGAAAAACAGAAGGTAGTAGTGGATTTAAAAGGAGATAAAATTATAATTGAAGATTGGAAGAAATGAGTAAGATAAAGAGTATTATCGCTAAAGAAATTAAAGATTCCAGGGGGAATCCTACAGTTGAAGTTGAGCTGGCCCTGAGCGATAGTCGAAGGTTTGTTGCTTCGGTGCCAAGCGGGGCTTCAACTGGAAAAAATGAGGCCTTAGAATTGAGAGATGCAGGCGGAGGAGTAAAAAAAGCAGTGGAGAATGTAAACAAAATTCTTGCCCCCAAATTAAAAGGCAAAAACCCGGAAAATCAAAAAGAAATAGACCAGTTAATGGTTGGTTTAGACGGCACTGAAAATAAATCAAAATTAGGGGCTAACGCTGTTTTAGGAGTTTCTATGGCTGTGTGTCGTGCTGGAGCTGCTGTAAAAAAAATTCCATTATACAAACACATAGCTGAAATATCAGGAAATAGCTCAGAGCTAAGAGCTCCCTTGGCTATGTTTAACATTTTAAACGGGGGAAGGCATGCTAAAAACGATTTGAAAATCCAAGAGTTTATGGTTATTTCCCAAAAGCCGGCTTTTTCAGAAAATTTGGCCCTTTGCAATAAAATTTTTGAAAATCTTAAAAAAAATATTGAAGAAAACTATGGGCCAGTTGAGCTGGGAGATGAGGGAGGTTTCGCTCCAAAAGTTTCTAAAACCGAGCAGGCATTATTTTTATTGAAATCAGCTATTGGTGAAGAAAATGCGAAAATTGCATTAGATTGCGCGGCTTCTGAGTTTTTTGAGAATGGGAAGTATAATATTGAAGATAGGGAAATGACAAGAGCCGAACTGCTGGAATTTTATGGAGATTTGATTAAAAGGTTTCCAATAATTTCTATTGAAGACCCTTTTTCTGAAGAGGATTGGAATGGTTTCGAAGATATTGTGCGACAGTGGGGAAAAAAAATTACTATTGTGGGAGATGATTTAACAACCACAAATATCAAAAGAATACAGGAAGCAGAAAACAAAAAGGCCTGTAATGGAATTATTTTAAAATTAAACCAAATTGGAACGGTTTCTGAAACCATTGAAGCATTGAATTTGGCAAAATCATTTGGCTGGAAAACAATAGTTAGTCACAGGTCAGGTGAAACAATGGATGATTTTATTGCTGACTTGGCAGTGGGCGGGGGAGCTGACTTTATAAAATCAGGGTCTCCCTCAAAACCAGAAAGAATGGTAAAATATAAGAGGTTGTTGGAGATTGAAAATGAATTAAATAAAAAGTAGCATGGCAAAATTATTTTTGTTGAGGCATTTAAAATCGCAGTGGAATGAAGACAATCGTTTTGCTGGCTGGACAGATGGCCCTCTTTCTAAAAAAGAATCAGTTAGAGCTCTTGAATTGGCTAACGATATTTTTAAGGAACAGATTGATGTTGTTTATACTTCTTCGCTTTTTCGCAATATGGATACTGTTGCAAGGGTTTTTGAATGCGTAGAAAACAAATATCCGTTTTTTATACATTTAGATTCAGGCAAAATGAAAAAATGGGGTAATTTTACTGATATAAGTTTAAATGATGTGCCCACTTATGTTTCTGAAAATTTAAATGAGAGGTATTACGGGAAACTACAAGGATTGAACAAAGATGAGGCAATAAAAGAATATGGAAAAGAAAAGGTTTATTTGTGGCGCAGAAGTTATGATGTGTCTCCTCCTGGCGGAGAAAGCGAAAAGGATGTATACAAAAGAACAACCCCGTTTTTTAAAAAATATGCTGAAAACAGTTTAAAACAAGGAGAGAATGTGTTACTTGTAGCTTCTCATAATAGTTTGCGCGCCATTGTAAAATATATTGAAAACATACCAGACAAAGAGATTATTAATCTTGAGATTCCTTTTGGAGCTATCATAAAATATGAATTTAATGGGAAAAAATACACAAAATTTGCATAAAAATATAAATAATATATAATAAGTTATTATTAATTTAAAATAAAAAAATCAAAACATGGCTAATACAAGTTTTTTAAATTTTAAAAAATTGGACAAAAATACTTTGTTTATAGGCGTTGCGGTGGTTGGCATTATTGTAATTGCTGTTTTGGCTTTTGCAAACAATAACGGCAGTTTTAGTTTTTCTGATATTTTTGGCGATTCAAATGAAAAAATAGCCCAAAAAGCAATTGATTACATAAATAATAAAGGGCTTTCCAGTTCTCCCGCTTCATTAGTCAGCGTTTCAAGCGAATCCGGATTGGTTAAGATGAAAATTAAGATTGGTGGGAATGAGTTTGATTCTTATGTTTCAAAAGACGGCAAATATTTATTCCCTCAGGTAATCGATATGAATCCTCCAGAGGAAGAGGGTGATACAGACACTCAGGCAACAGAGGAACAAAAAGCCCAAGCTGCAGCTGCCATAACAAAAACAGACAGCCCCATGCTAGAAGCGTATGTTGTTTCAAGGTGCCCTTATGGAATTCAGATGCAAAGAGCCATGGCAGAGGCAGTAAAAACTCAGCCGGCTTTAGCTGATTATATAAAAGTAAGGTATATGGGTGATATTTCTAATGGAAAAGTTACCGCCATGCACGGAGACGCTGAAGCGCAGGAAAATCTTAGGCAGATTTGCATAAGAGAAGAGCAGCCAGATAAGTATTGGGATTATGTTGGATGCCAAATGGAAGAAGGAGATACTGAAGGATGTGAGGTGTCAACCGGAGTTAGTTCCTCTCAGTTAAATGCGTGCATTTCAGATAGCAGCAAGGGGCTAGCTTATGCAAAAGAGGATTTTGATTTAAATGATGTTTATAGTGTTACCGGATCCCCAACTCTTATTATTAATGAAGGCGAGGTTTCTGAATTTAATTTTGGCGGAAGGTCAGCTGAGGCAGTAAAATCAATTGTTTGTGCTGGTTTTAATACCGAGGCAGAATTTTGTTCAACAGTTTTAAATGAAGCATCTGCTGCAGTAAGTTTTTCTAAAACCTATGAAAGTTCTAGCGGCTCTTCAAGCGCCAGTTGTGAATAATATTAAGTGTCCCAAAATATGGTAAAAGTATATTCAACTCCAACTTGCGTTTATTGCAAAACATTAAAAGAGTATTTAAAGTCAAAAAATATTGAATTTCAGGAAATAGATGTTTCAAAAGATGAAAAAGAACTTCAGGAAATGATTAAAGTGTCGGGTCAGATGGGCGTGCCTGTGGTAAATATAGACGGTGAGGTAATTGTAGGATTTGACAAGCCAAAGATAGACAATTTATTAAAAATTAACTCATAATTTTTTTATGATCAAAATTGGCATAAACGGTTTTGGCCGAATAGGGCGGCAGGTTTTTAAAAACATCGAGGAATCTCATCCAGACCTAAAAGTTGTGGCTATAAATGATTTGACAGACAACGAAACCCTTGCCCATCTTTTAAAGTATGATTCTAACTATGGGAGATACTCGCCTCGCAGCGAAACAGGTGGAAAAGAAATTTTATATGGAAATGATTTTATTACAGTAGCAGGAAAGAAATTTTTAGTTTTGGCTGAAAAAGACCCAGAAAAGCTTCCATGGGAAAAATTAGGAGTTGATATTGTTTTAGAATGTACTGGGTTTTTTACCAATCGAGAAGGCGCAGAAAAACACATCAAAGCAGGGGCTAAAAAAGTTATTATTTCAGCTCCGGCAAAGGACAAAGAAATTCCCGGATTTATTTTGGGAGTTAATGCAGATTCTTATGATTCTGAAAAAGTCCATGTAATGGATATGGGTTCTTGCACCACAAATTGTTTGGCTCTTATTGCAAAAATTTTGAATGATGAATTTGGTATTGAAAAGGGCTTTATGACAACAGTGCACAGCTATACTAATGACCAGAGAATCTTAGACCTGCCCCACAAAGATTTAAGGCGGGCAAGAGCAGCAGCTGTAAATATTATTCCAACTTCAACTGGAGCTGCTCGAGCAATTGGAAAAATAATTCCCGAATTAGCAGGAAAATTGGATGGAATAGCTATGAGGGTCCCAACTTCAACTGTTTCAGCTCTAGATTTGATAGTGCAAGTTAATAAAGAAACCACAAAAGAAGAAGTGAATGAGGTCTTCAAAAAAGCAGCTGCTTCTCAGAATTTTAAAGGTATTTTTAGGGTTGAAGATGAGCCGCTTGTTTCTATTGATTTTAAGGGAGACAGTTATTCTTCTATTGTTGATGCTGAAAAAACAATGGTAAATGGGAATTTAGTAAAAGTTCTTGGCTGGTATGATAACGAGTGGGGCTATAGCTGTCGATTAGCGGATTTTGCAGAGTTTATCGGAACCCGCCTTCGCTAACTCGCCTCGCTCCGCTGGCGAAGCGGGAGCTTCGGCGGGCAAGAAAAATTGTCAAACAAAAATTGGGGATAAATTACCCCTTTTTTGTTTTGTTTTAATACTATATAATAAGTTAATATGATTGAAAAAATTCCAATTGAAATTTCAGCCCGCCATTGCCATTTATCCGAAAGGGACATGGAAAAATTGTTTGGCGATGGATATAAATTAAAAAAAATAAAACAGCTTAGCCAGCCGTATGAGTTTGCGTGTGAGGAAACAGTGGAAATTCAATTTGGGTCAAAGAAATTTGAAAAGGTGAGGGTAGTAGGGCCTACAAGAGGCCAGAGCCAAATTGAAATAAGTTTGACTGATGCTGTAGGGTCTGGGAATACGCCACCTTTAAGGTTGTCTGGCGACCTCAAGGATTCTCTTGGCTGTGTAGTTCGCGGTCCAAAAGGGGAAATAAAGTTAAGTGAAGGGGTAATTATAGCCCAGCGCCATTTGCATTGCTCTGATGAGGAAGCAGAGGAATTAGGCCTAAAGAATGGAGACAGCGTTTCAATAAAAGCAGAAAGTTTGCGCCCTGTTATTTTTGAAGATGTTGCTGTAAGAGTAAGCGATGGTTACAGCTTGGCTTTTCATTTAGATACTGATGAAGGAAATGCAGCTGGAATAAATAAAAAAGGAGAAGGCGCCATAGATTTATTGCTTTCGTAAATAATATGATTTTAGTATTAAATTGCGGATCCCAGTCAATAAAATGGAAAGTATTTGATAAAAATTTTAGGGCTGTCAAGCAAGGTAGCCGTAAGATTTTAGCTGAAAATTATCAGACAGCTTTAAGTTCTGAATTGCAAGCTATTGCGATGTCGGAGATCGCAATAACTATGGTGGGGCACAGAGTTGTCCATGGAGGAAATAAGTTTAGAAAAACAGTTAAGATTACAAGGTCTGTTTTAGATTCTCTCGAGAAATTAAGCCATTTTGCTCCTTTACATAATCCATATAATATATTGGGAATTAAAACCTGCCAGAAAATTTTTAGAAAAATTGAGAATTTTGCCGTTTTTGACACGGAGTTTTTTTCTGATTTGCCGGAAACCGTTTTCACTTACGCATTGCCTGAAAAATTAGCAAAAAAATTTGGGTTTAGGCGTTTTGGATTTCACGGTATTTCCCATGAGTACGTTGCAAAAAAGGCTGCTGCTACAGCTCAAAAGCCGTTTGATAAACTCAAAATTATTACCTGCCATTTAGGCGGCGGCTCGAGCATCGCGGCAATTAAAAACGGAAAAGCAATTGATACCTCAATGGGTTTTACTCCCATGGAGGGTTTGGTCATGATGACAAGGTCTGGAAGTATTGACCCCGGAATTATTTTAAAAATAACAAAAGAATTCGGTTTTAAAAAAACAGGAGAAGTATTAAACAAAGAATCTGGATTAAAAGGTATTTGCGGGGAAAGCAGTATGCTTAAAATTTTAGATAGAATTAAGAAGGGGGACAGAAAAGCCAAGCTTGCTTTTGATATTTTTGTTTATTCGATTAAAAAATATATCGGTTCTTATCACACTATTTTAGGGGGATGTGATATTTTAGTTTTTACAGGCGCTGTTGGTTCCGGTGAATCTATAACAAGAAATGCGATTTGTCGCAATTTAAAAATTTTAAAGAATACGAAAATTTTAGCAATAAAAACCGACGAAGAGCTGGCAATAGCAACAAAAATTTTAAATTTTTAATAATTATGAATAATATTCTTTGGTTTTCTGAAATTGGAATTAAAGACGTCTCTGTAGTCGGAGGAAAAAATGCGTCTTTGGGGGAAATGATAAATAATTTAGTCCCTAAAGGAGTTAACATTCCAGACGGCTTTGCAACAACAGCTGATGCATTTTTTTCGTTTTTGAAAGAAACCGGATTAGACGCAAAAATACAGCAGACCTTAAAAGAATTGGATACTTCAAACATAAAAGCTTTGCAGGCGGCCGGAAAGACTGTTAGGGAGATAATTTTAAATTCGGTTTTGCCAGACCATCTCCAAAAAGAAATTGTTTTAGCTTATGAAAAATTATCTCAAAACTACGGGTCAGAAAACGTTGATGTGGCTGTAAGATCTTCTGCTACGGCCGAAGATTTGCCTGGAGCTTCTTTTGCCGGCCAACAAGAGACATTTTTAAATATTACCGGAGCAGAAAATGTTGTGTTGGCTGTAAAAAAATGTTATGCCTCGCTTTTTACAGACAGGGCCATTGCTTATAGAAAAGAAATGGGTTTTTCTCATATGCGGGTTGGTTTGTCGGCTGGAGTTCAAAAAATGGTAAGGTCTGATTTGGCGGCCTCCGGAGTTATGTTTTCTTGTGATACAGAATCTGGGTTTGGAGACATTGTGCTTATTAACGCAAGTTATGGACTTGGCGAAAATGTTGTGCTTGGCAGGGTCGAGCCGGACCAGTATTATGTTTTTGAAACAACTTTGAAAAAAGGATTTACTCCAATTTTAGAAAAACATGTAGGGTCAAAATTGCTGAAGATGATTTATAGTAAAAATAAGAAAGAATCAACTAAAAATATTGCCACAACAGCCAAAGAAAGACACAATTTTGTTTTAAGTGACCAAGAAATTCTACAATTGGCAAAATGGTCGCTGGTTGTTGAAGGACATTATAAAAGATCAATGGACATGGAGTGGGCAAAAGACGGCAAAGATGGAAAGCTATATATTGTTCAGGCACGCCCGGAAACCGTGCAGTCAAAAAAGAATTTAAATGTTTTAGAAGAATATATGTTGGATAAGACAAAGCAGGATTTGAAAATATTGGCAAAAGGCATGAGCGTTGGCAGCAAAATAGGGCATGGCAGAGCAAATAAGATAATGGACGCTAAAGATATTGGCAAGTTTAGAAAAGGAGAGGTGTTGGTGACAGATATGACAGATCCTGACTGGGTTCCAGCTATGAAATTGGCTTCTGCTATTATTACAGACGAAGGCGGGAGAACAGCCCATGCAGCAATTGTGTCCCGCGAGCTTGGGATTCCATGCGTGGTAGGAACCGGAGACGCCACAAAAAAAATAAAATCAGGAAAACCCGTAACAGTGGACTGTTCTGCAGGGCAAGATGGAAAGGTTTATGAAGGAGAAATTCCCTTTGAGGTTAAAAAAACAGATATTTCCAATATTCCTAAAACAAAAACTAGGATTTTAATGAATATTGGAGAGCCCTCAAACGCTTTTAATTTAAGCTTTATCCCAAATGACGGAGTGGGTTTGGCAAGAGAGGAGTTTATTATTGCCAATGAAATAAAAGTCCACCCAATGGCTTTGATAAATTACAAATCTTTAAAGCCAGCTTTAAAGAAAAAGGTTGATTCTTTGACTCTTGGTTATGATGATAAAATTCAGTTTTATGTTGATAAATTAGCTCAGGGAATTGGGAAAATTGGGTCAGCTTTTTTTCCAAAGCCAGTTATTGTTAGATTTTCTGATTTTAAAACAAACGAATACAGGTCATTGGTTGGCGGTGAACTGTATGAGTCAGACGAGGAAAACCCAATGATTGGCTTCAGGGGAGCCGCAAGATATTATGACCCAAAATTCAAACAGGCGTTTGTCTTAGAATGCAAGGCGATGAATAAAGTTCGTGGTGAGTTTGGATTAAATAATGTAATTCCCATGATTCCATTTTGCAGAACATTAGATGAAGGCAAAAAAGTTATACAAATTATAAGAGAAAATGGCGTAAAAGGAAAAATTTATGTTATGTGCGAGGTGCCTTCCAATGTAATTTTAGCTGAAAAGTTTTTGGAGATTTTCGACGGATTTTCTATTGGCTCTAACGATCTGACCCAGTTGGTTCTAGGTTTGGACCGCGATAATTCCGGATTGTCAAAAATAGGCAATGAAAAAAACGAGGCTGTAAAAGAACTTATTGAAGAAGCTATAAAAGTATGCCAAAATAACAATAAATATATTGGAATCTGTGGGCAAGGGCCATCCGATTTTCCGGATTTCGCCCAGTTTTTAGTGGAAAAAGGGATTGAGTCAATTTCATTAAACCCTGATTCTGTATTAAAAACAAAAATTGCCATAGCTCAGACCGAAAAACAACTAAATCAGTAAAATAGTTTAAAACGGTAACACATCCATGCATCTATGCGTCGATGGATAGATGCAGTATGAAAAATATATGCCAGCTTTTCGTTTAAATGACCTACCTAAGGAAAAAAGGATTCAGATGATTGGTGAATTTTATGATATGATAGATTCATTAAGAGGTAGAGCCGAAGTTCGCTTGTTTATAAAGAGTTTACTTAGCGCAGACGAAATTGCTACGTTTATGAGACGCATTGAGATAGCGGTTCTTTTATCGGGGAAGTTCACTTATGACCAAATTATTAATATATTAGGGACAAGCGTTGCAAAAATTTCAAGCGTGCAGAAAGCGTTGAATCAAGATGACAGCGGTTATAAAATTATTATTAAAAGATTGATTGAAAATCGGAAAAGGCGACTGAAAAGAATTAAAAATTCAGAAAAACAGGCAAGTAAAAACTCAAATGCCAGGAAATACGCGTCTGTCAGAGTTTTACCCGACTTGTTAGACGCGGTTATAGAAAAATTTGAAGACGACAAAGAATTAGAAAAAGAAGCTTTGCTTTTTACGCCGTCCCGCGCGCCGTTTAATAATAATAATAAAAAAACAAAAAAATAACTTTACACCTGTGCACCAGAGCACAGGTGTAAGCGCGGTTATTAAGAATCAAGAATAAGTAATAAAAATTATGTGTAAAGAAGGTTTTGAGCCAGATATTTATAGGGATAATTTAGCCGAGGAAATAAAAGAAGCTCCAAAAGAAGAAAGGAAAGATATTTTAGAAAAAGCTAAAGAAACCCCTGAATATCAGGTGGCAAGAAATAAAAAAATAGAAGAAAGAGAAAAGGAAGGAGAATACGAAGAAGAAATTGACGATGGTCTCGGAGTTTTTGTAAAGAAAAAAATTCTGTATCGTGGCGAAGGCCATCGTGGCAGTAAAGAAGAAGGGCTTAAAGCTGCCGAGGATACGAGAAGCACTGTTGGCGAGGGGGTCTATTTTACATCCCAAGCTAAGGATGCGGTTGGCTATGCATACGAAAGAAGCGGACCTATTGATACAGCTCCTGTAATTTATGAATGTTTAATAGAAAATATGAAGTTGCTCGATCTTCGTAAGGATGAAAATGTTAAAAAAATTTTACCAAGCTTCAAAAAAATATTAAGAGATCAACTAAAAGACCCTAAATACGAAAAGGTTACAGATCACCTTTATAATGCCATAGACGCAATAGACAGCGGAAAAGTCGGATCTGGAAATTTGAAATTGGCAGTCGGTGGTTTTGATCAATTATTTAGTGATTATATTAAAAGTTTAGGATACGACGGATTAGCTACTCTTGAAGGAGGCGAACTTATTGTGAAGGAACACGATACTTTTGTGATTTTTGACCCTGAAAAAATAAAAATGATTAAAAAGCAAAAAATAAAAAAAGAAAAATAGTAAATGGTAAATGTATAATAAAATGTTTGATATTATAACATTTGGTTCGGCTTCTCAGGACATACATGTAAAATCAGAGAAGTTTAGAATTATAAAAGGAAAAGAAGATTTTGCAACGGGCGAGGGGATCTGCCTGCCTTTTGGCTCTAAAATTGATGTTGAAGATGTTATTTTCAGGTCTGGAGGCGGGGGGACAAATACTGCTGTTGGTTTTGCAAAACAAGGGTTTAGGGTTGCTTTTTGCGGAGCTATAGGGGCAGATTCTGCTGGATTGGAAATTGTTAGAGAACTCAGGCAGTTAAAAGTTGATACAAGATTTTTGATTAAGAAAAAAGATAAAAAAACTAATTGTTCTGTTGTGATTTTGAGTAAAGGGGGAGACAGGACCATACTGGTTTATAGGGGCGCTTCAGAGTTATTGTGCGACAAAGATGTTAATTTGAATAAACTAAAGAAAACAAAGTGGTTTTATTTTGCTCCCTTAGCTGATTCTTCCTGTAATATTCTTGAAAACCTAGTGGACTTTGCAAAAGAAAAAAATATTAAAGTTGCGGTAAATCCGTCGAAGCAACAGTTGTCGTCGCCCTCTTTAAGCAAGATTTTTTCAAAAACAGATATATTGTTTTTGAATCAGGAAGAAGCATCTTTTTTAACAAAAATTACATATGAGAAAGAATCAGAGATATTCAAAAAAATAGACGAACTTTGCCCGGGAGTGGCCGTGATGACAAAAGGAGGGGAGGGTGTGGTTGTTTCTGACGGAAAGCACTTGTTTTCTGCAAAACCAGACCCCGAGAGGAAGGTGGTTGATACCACAGGGGCTGGCGATTCTTTTGCTTCGGGTTTCCTTTCTGCCTTCATAAGGTATGATGGTAATATTGAAGAGGCAATCCAATTGGGGTTGGCAAATTCTGATGCCAATTTATCTGAAATCGGCGCTAAAACCGGATTATTAAGCAAAAATGATGAATTTACCAGGGTGCCTGTAAAAAAAGAGGAGTGTAATCAAAATAATTGTATTATTAAGTAACAGTAATTAGATGAAAGATCTAAAGCATTATTTAGCAAAAGCTCAAAAAGAAAAATTTGCCATACCGCAGTTTAATTTTTCGGATTTTACGCAACTAAAAGGCATAGTGGCATCGGCTGAAAAAACAAAATCACCTGTTATTTTGGGAACCTCTGAGGGCGAGAGCAAGTTTTTTGGAATCAAAGAAGCAGTGGCTTTACGTAATGTTTTACGTAAAAAAACTGGATTGCCCATTTTTTTGAACTTAGACCATGGCAAGTCATTTGAATATATTAAGGAAGCTGTTGACGCTGGTTATGACATGGTGCACTTCGACGGATCAAAGTTAGATCTTCAAGAAAATATAAAAATTTCAAAAGAGGTTGTAAAATACGCCCGCTGGCGCGGAGTTGTTGTTGAGGGAGAAGTTGGCAGAATTGGAACCGATTCTTCAAAATTATATTCCGAAAAATTTGAAATAAAAGAAGATGATATAACAAAACCAATAGAAGCAAGAGAATATTCTGATGAAACAGGAGTAAACTTATTAGCAGTAAGCATTGGGAATTTCCACGGAATTGAAGTTTCCGGAATTTGCCCTAATCTTAAAATTGATAAGCTTTTAGAAATAAAGAAAAGCGTTGGAGAAAGAGTTTTGCTGGTTTTGCACGGGGGATCAGGAACCATGGAAGAAGACATCAAAAAAGTTATTGAATCTGGAATAGTAAAAATTAATATAAACACGGAATTGAGGTTAGCTTTTTTTGGCAATTTGAAAAGGGCTTTAGTCAAAAACCCAGAAGAAATCACGCCTTATAAATTTTTACCAATAGCTCAGGAATCTGTAGAAAAAATAACCGAAAAAAAAATTGATTTGTTTGGAAGCAAAAATAAAGTATAGTATAGTATAGAGTACTAATAATCATTTGATAATCAACCATGGAAAATGTAGAAAAAAGGCAATCTGAGGATCTCACACAAGAAGAAAGAAATGTGGAAGAGCCTTTAGAAAGATTGCCAGATAAACCAGTCCCCCAAATTGAAAAAATAGAAACAGCCCGGCCAATACAAGATGGTCCGTTATTAGAAATCCGTAGGCCACAAATTGATGCCTTACACGAGCAGGTTGCAAGGCAGACCATTGGGGCAGTAAATAGCGATGAAGCGTCGATTTCAATGGCTTTAATAGAAGCCAGGAGCGGTTCAAGTTCTTTAGTAAAAAGAGTTACGGCTGATTTGGAAGGAGAAGGTAAAAAATCATACTTTTTGGGTTTAAGTGCTTTAAGGCGTGGTGGCACTGAAGATATAGAAGAAGGGAGTATTGTTTTTATTGATGAAGCAACCACACTGCATCAAGAAGAGTATGGGGATTTTGAGGGTTGCAAGAAAGGATTGCAAGAGCTTATAGGCAAAAAAGCTGTGGTTGTTTTATTAGTCCATAATAACAGCAGAGAAACTGTCAAGAAATCATTTCAAGAAGGATTATCGCAAGATGTTTCTGAATTTCCGGTTGAGTCTGCTGACAGAAAACAATTGGGAGAAATTTTTGATACAGTGGTAGCTGGCAGAAAAAGCTTAAAAGATTCTTATGATCCAGAGAAAAACGGAAGAGTCAGTAAAAGCAAAAAAAAGGACGTTCTTTCAAAAGAAACTGTATTAGATTACTGCCATTCTCCAGCTCAAGTTATGGCTATTTTGAAAGCAGTTGAAGATGAGGACTGCACAACCCTTAGTGAGGTTATAAGAATTGGTGATTTAAAACGTTTTGTAGAGCTACAGAAGCATAGCTTGCGTGTTACCGGAGGCGAGCACTTGATAAGTTTGATACAAAAAGTTGGGCTAGAAGGAATTAGAGAAGATGATTTATCAGAAGAAGAAAAAGCATTTATGGAAGAAATGACTCCTTTTCATTATTTTGATAAAGACTCAGAGGGCAATATTATTTTGCAGGGTAAGATTTTACACGAGGCAACTCAATTAGAGCAATAAGGGCTTTACTTTTTTAAAAAAATATATTAGCATATACAATTAGTTTAACAATAATAAAAATGGCAAAAATAAAATTAGAAAGAGAAAAATGCATAGGGTGCGGTTCGTGCGCGGCAGTTTGCCCAAAATATTTTGAGATGTCAGAAGACGGCAAGTCTCATTTAAGGGGCGTAAATCAGCAAATAATGGAGGAGTTAGAGGTTGAAAAATTAGAGTGCGCTGAATCAGCTGTCGAAGCTTGCCCTGTCCAGTGCATACATGTAGAAAAATGATTTCATTATCTGCAAAAATAAGAGACAAAAAAAATGCAAGTGTCGGGAAAATAAGGGAATCTGGAAGAATTCCTGCTGTTGTTTATGGCCATAAAGTAAAAAACCTTTTAATTGATGTAGACCACAAGGACTTTTTAAAGGTTTATAAAGAAACAGGAGAGAGCTCTTTGGTGGAACTAAAAATAGAGGGAGAAAAAGAAAAAAGATCGGTTTTGATACACGAAACACAAAAAAATTCGGTCACAGACAAGTTTATACACATCGATTTTTTCCAGGCCTCTTTGACAGAGGAAGTGGAAGTTGAAGTTCCATTGGTTTTTGAAGGCGCTTCGTTGGCTGTTAAAGAATTAGGCGGGACATTGGTAAAAAATATTTCTGAAATTTTAGTAAAAGCGCTGCCACAAAATCTTCCCCACGAAATAAAAGTTTCAATAGATAGTTTGGAAAACTTTGGAGACCATATTTTAGTAAAGGATTTAATTCTTCCCGGTAACGTTAAAGTATTGTTAAAACCAGACGAAATTATAGCATCTGTTTTGGAGCCAGCAAAAGTTGAGGAAGAGTTAGCAGAAGAAATAAAAGAAGATGTTGAGGGTGTTGAGAAGGTTGAGAAAGAGAAAAAAGACGAGGATGTTGTTGAGGAAGAAAAACCAGCATGAAAAGTTTTAACAGAATTATAATTTTTGTTGTTATTATTTTGGGGTTGTCAACAGCGCCATTTTTTGGCTATTCAGAGGATTTAGAGTCAATTTGCCAACAACTTACAGAGTCAACATCTGGTTGTCCTGGGATGAGTTCGAACGATTGTAAGGTGTTGCTGGAAAAATGTTCTGATTATTATGATGAGCTGTCTGGGGAATTAGAGCAAGATATAACAAAAACCACACAGCAAAAAAATACACTTTCTAACCAGATTTACAGTTTAAAGAAGAAAATTCAAAATCTGGAATACCAAATAAATCAGAGCACTGTAAAGGTAAAAGGTCTCAATGTTCAAATTGAAGATACTCAAGAATCAATTTATGACACAGTTGATAAAATTGATGACTCGCGTTTTCAGATTAAGAGCATTTTAAGGTCAATATATGAGGAAGACAAAAAACCAGCGATTGAAATTCTGTTTGAGGGAAGCTTGTCTGATTTTTTTAGCAATTTAGTTTATCTTGAAAGCTTAAATTCAAAAATAAATGATTTGTTAGAAAACACCAGAAGCTTGCAGTCCTATTTGCAGAATCAAAAGGTAAAAATGGACGGGGAAGTTGACCAATTGCAAAAAACAATTGTTTTGCAAAACTTACAAAAGCAGGAAAACGAACAAAATAGACAGCAGCAACAAGAGTATTTAAATTTGACAGAAGCTCAATATCAACAGCAACTAAAAGAAAAATCAGATCTTGACAGTAAGGCAGCAAAAATTAGGGCATTATTGTTTTCAATAGTTGGCGTTGCGGACACAGAAGCCCCCACTTTTGGAGAGGCAATAGAAATTGCAAAAAGCGCAGCAGGTCTTGCAGGCGTCCGTCCGGCATTTTTATTGGCGATTATAAGCCAGGAATCAGCAATAGGCAGAAATGTGGGCCAGTGTATGTTGGTTGACACTTCAACTGGGACCGGAAAAAGAATTTCTACAGGAGCTACTGTAATCAGGGTTATGAAGCCAACCAGAGACGTACAACCATTTTTGCAGATTACTGAAACATTAGGCAGAGATCCTTACAATACTCCTGTTTCTTGCTGGATAACAGCTTATGTTTCAGGTCAGCCGTACGGTTGGGGGGGAGCCATGGGTCCTGCCCAGTTTATACCTTCAACATGGAAGCTTTTTGAGGGCCGGCTTCAGTCTTTGCTTGGCAGAACTCCGGACCCTTGGGGTATAAAGGATTCTTTTACCGCATCGGCTTTATATCTTGCTGATTTGGGTGCCACAGCCCAAACAACAAGCGCAGAAAAGAACGCTGCTTCAAGATATTATGGCGGTTCTTCAGCTTATGCCAATAGCGTTTCCACAAGAACTAATTGTATCCAGACATTTATGGACTCTGGCACAATGTCAGCTTACTGCGAAGCTCTTATATTCTAGCTCCACCTGAAAGGGGTCAACGCGTTGGCCCCTTCTTAAAAGCTTTTATAACTGGCTCTAGATCACCATCAATGATACTTTCTAGATTATGCCAGGATTTATTGAGGCGGTGATCTGTTATTCTGTTTTGAGAATAGTTATATGTTCTTATTTTCTCAGATCTTTTTGCCCATCCAATTTGCTCCCGCCTTTCTTCTGTTAATTTTGAAAGGTCTTCTTCTTCTTGTTTTTGTAAAAGCCGGGCAGCTAACAAGGACATTGCATTTTCCTTGTTTTGGAGCTGATTCCTTTCTGATTGGGAAGTGACAACAAGCCCTGATGGTTTATGCACAATTCTTACAGCAGACTCAACTTTGTTTACGTATTGGCCTCCGGGACCCGATGCCTTATATGTTGAAATTTCCAAGTCAGAGGGGGATATATTAATTTCTGTTTTTTTAGGTTTTAGCAGTACGGCCACTGTTATAGTTGAGGTGTGGACCCTGCCTTGTTTTTCTGTTTTAGGAACTCTTTGGACCCTGTGCACTCCGCCTTCATATTGCATTTTATTATAAACATTAGGCCCAGATAATTCAAAAATTATTTCTTTGTATCCGCCTATTGTAGATGCATTTGATTCTAAAATCCGTTGCTTCCAACCATTGCTTTGGGCAAATTTTGAATACATTCTGTAAAGGTCTGCAACAAAAAGCCCGGCTTCATCTCCGCCGGTCCCAGCCCTTATTTCTATAATTACGGCCTGCTTTCCGCCAGATTCAAAATCAACGGACACCGGGTCTCCGCTGATTTTCGCCTCTTCTCCGTATTTTTTCCAATCTTCTGGAGTAAACTTAGAAAAATCTGGTTGATTATTCATATTCTATAATTCTATCATACACTATTGCTATTTTCAAGAAAGTTTGTTAATATATATTTATATGAAAAAGGATATACACCCAAAATACTATAATAAATCATCAGTCCGTTGCGCGTGCGGGAATTTTTTTAATGTTGGTTCAACCAAAGAATTTATAGAAACAGAGGTTTGTGCTAATTGCCATCCTTTTTATACTAAGAAAGAAAAGGTGATGGATACATTGGGAAGAGTCCAAAAATTTAAAGAAAGGCTTTCTAAAAAGAAACCACCTAAAAAGAAAAAAGTTCGCACAAAAAAGAATAAATAACAGAAGTGAAAGTCCCGCTTAGCGGGATTTGTGTAACAACTAAGTTCCCTGTTAGTGGGCCCTTAGTTGGAAACATCCGATCTTCTTAAATAAATGACAAAAAATAATCTCAATACAGAAGAAATGGCCAATGCCGGAGTGCATTTTGGTCACAAAATTTCTAAACTTCATCCAAAAATGAAGCAATATGTTTCTGGGGTCAAAAGCACTGTTCATGTTTTTGACCTAGAAAAAACAGCCAAAGAACTTCAAAGAGCTTTGGATTTTATTTCAAAAATTGTTTCTGAGGGAAAATCAATAATTTTTGTCGGTACAAAAATCCAACTAAAATCTATTATAGAAGAAGCCGCAAAGGAATGCGGGACTCCCTATGTTACAGAGAGATGGCTTGGGGGGACCTTTACCAATTTTGATACAATCAGGAAAAGAGTGGAATATTTTAAGGATATGGAAAGAAAAAAGGCAACAGGAGAACTTGAAAAATATACCAAAAAAGAAAGGTTGAATTTTGACAGGGAGATTGCTTTGTTAAAAATAAAATTTGATGGTATAAAGGATATGTCTAAACTTCCTGACGCTGTATTCATTTTCGGCCTGGATAAGGATATTACTTGCGCCAAAGAAGCAAAAAAGAAAGGGATAAAGATTATTGCATTGTGCGACACAAATGTTAACCCAGAAATCGTGGATTATCCTATTCCCGCGAACGATGATGCTATTTTAGCTGTAAAATATATAGTTGATAAAGCAAAAGAAGCTATATTAAATTCAAGGTCAGTCAACAAATAAAATGATTTCTATAGAACAAATTAAAAAACTTAGAGAAGAAACAGGACTTTCTATTTTCGAAGTTAAAAAAGCATTAGAAGACGCAAAAGGTGATGTAAAAAAAGCAAAAGAGCTTTTGCGAGCTTTAGGAAAAAAGGTAGCAAGCAAAAAAACAGACAGGGAAACAACAGCTGGACTGATTGACAGCTATGTGCATCCAAACTCAAAAACAGGAGTAATCTTAGATATTAGGTGCGAGTCGGATTTTGTTGCCAAATCTTCGGATTTTAAGAATTTAGCCCATGAGCTTTGTTTGCAAATTGTTGCGATGAGGCCCTTGTTTGTGAAAGAAGAGGATATTCCTGAAGAATTTTTAAACGGTGAAACAAAAATATACAAGGAGCAAATAAAGGATTCTGGCAAACCAGAAAACATTGTAAAACAGATTCTTGAAGGAAAGCTTAAAAAGTATAAGCAAGAAGTATCTTTGCTCTCCCAGTTGTGGATAAAAGACGATACCAAAACAATAAAAAATCTTATAGAAGACACAATCGCAAAAGTTGGAGAAAACATAGAAGTTAAGCGTTTTTCAAGGTTTGAAGTTTAACAATAAAACATAGAACAGTGTTTGATCTTATCATATCGATCATTTTTATAGCTAGCGTTATTGGAGCTTTAATAATTGTATTTAAAAAAATACCGGTTTTGAGTACTCTTCCTAAAAACGGAAGCACGGGACTAAAAAGGATTAAGGCAATCCAAAGCATTGAAAATAAAATAAAAGATTATCTTTTATTTTTTACAGATGGGAAGCTTCTTCATGTATTTCTTTCCTGGCTGAAATGCCAAATTTTGAAAATTGAAACTTGGATTGACGAACTGCTCCACGGAATAAGAAAAAAAGCAAAAACTCAAAAAAGAAAAAAATAGGCTTGCCCAAACCGTGCCACCTTAGCTCAGCGGTAGAGCAACTGTTTTGTAAACAGTAGGTCCGCAGTTCGAATCTGCGAGGTGGCTCATGAAAAAACCACCGTTGTTGATACAGCGGTTTTTTGTTATAATAATAAAATATGCAAGAAAAAGGCTTCGTAATTAGTTTGCCCCTGCGAATTTCAGAGCTTACGCAAGTTTTGGTTTTTGGTGTAATTTCAATATTGTCTTTTTTTGTGCCGTTTAGTTTAGGGCACCCGCAATGGTTAGTTGGTACAGCTGTAAACGCTTGTTTGTTTTTGGCGGCTATGTTTTTGCCTGAAAGATATTTTGTTCCAATGGCTATTTTGCCCAGCTTGGGTGTTTTATCGCGCGGGCTGATCTTCGGTCCGTTTACAATGTTTTTAGTTTATTTTCTGCCTTTTATTTGGCTGGGCAACCTAATTTTAATTTTATTATTCAAGCTTATTTATTCCAAAGTTCTCAAGAACTTTGGAATAGCTGCGGTTGGGGGAGCGGCGGGAAAGTTTGTTTTGCTGTTTTTAATGGCTAATATTTATTTTAAATTTTCAATTGTTCCTGCTGTTTTTTTACAGGCAATGGAGTTTAATCAAATAGCCACGGCTTTAGCAGGAGGTTTGTTAGCTTTTATAGTTTTATATGCCTATAGAAAACGTCACTCTTGAAGTAAAAGAGTTTTTAAAACTTGTTGAAAATGAGGAAAAAATGGTGGCTATGTTAGCCCCGTCTTTCCCTGTTATTTTTAATTACCCAGAAATTATAGGCATGTTAAAGCGCCTTGGCTTTGATAAGGTTGTTGAGGTTTCAAGAGGGGCAGAAGAAACAAACAAACAACTGCTGGCTTTAACAAAATTACATCCAGACAGGAGGTACATAACGAGCCCGTGTCCAACCGTTGTCCGGCTCATAAGAAAAAAATATTCTCATTTAGAGCAGTATTTGTCTCCCATTGATTCTCCAATGTCAGCTATTGCAAAACTTGTTGCTAGAAAGTACCCAAAATATAAAAAGGTTTTTATTGGCCCCTGCATACTAAAAAAAATGGAGGCAAAAGAAGACCACCCAAAACTTAATATTTTGGTTTTAACTTATAAAGAATTACAAGATATATTTAAAGAAAAAAATATTTCTGCCAAAATTACTGACAAGCTGTCTCGATTCGATGTAGTAGCCAGAGATACCCGGCTTTATCCTATTTCAGGCGGGCTTTCCCAGTCGTCCGGTGTAATAAATAAATTTACCGACCCCGAATATGATGTAATTTCAGGGCCTGCTTTGGTGGTAAAAGTTTTGGAAGCCTTTTTAAATAAGCCAGAATTAAAAATTTTAGATATTTTAAACTGTGATGGTGGGTGCATTAACGGCCCCGGCATAGTAAGCAAGGATCCCTTGCTACTCCGACGTCAAAAAATAATAAACTACTGGAACAAAAGATAGTTGTATTATCTCCATTTTATTCAGTAATTCAGCATGATATGTTTAGTATAAGACTACTCAACTTACCAATTCGGCCGAAATGGTAAATAGGCAAAATAATTGTTATAATATAAAATGAGCAAACGTTGGGTAAACATTTTTAAAGCGCTGGGGAATATAAATCGCATTAAAATAATAGATATGTTGGCTCGCGGGCGAAGCTTGAACGTTACCGATATTGCGGCTAAAATTAAAGTATCAATAAAGTCAACTTCACGCCATTTGATGATTTTAAGAAATTTGGATTTACTTGAAGGCGAGGGGAGAGAAGGGCACGTATTTTATAGTTTGAGTGAAACGATTCCAGAAGATATCAAAAAAGCAATTAAACTTTTCGTCGGAGATAATTTCAGGTTAAGATAATCTATTTACCAATTCGTGCGAATTGTTCTATATATATTTGTAAGTATTATAATACGTATTAAAATACGTAAATAAAAATAGAATGACAAGAAGAAAATTAAAAAAAAATATAAGGAAATTAACCAGAGTGGGGAAGACAAGTTTGGCTGTAACAGTTCCTGTTGAGATGGTAAGGCATTTAAAATGGAAAGAGCGCCAAAAAGTGGTTTTAAATTTACGAGGCAAAAAAATTACAATTGAGGATTGGCCCGCCTCGACTCGCGCTAGCTCGTCGACGCGAGGCGGGAAAAATAAATATGCCAGGAGAGCCAAAATTTGAACCACAAATAGAACAGTCACCCAAAGAAGATAAATACAGCCTAGAGGCAGTAAGAGAAGACATTAGCCACAAGGCCGATAAAATAAGAAAATGGGGAGAAAGCGTGGGCCTAATTGAAGGAAAAGATTTTAAAGTCATAGAAAGTATCAGAGATACAGAAGAAGATGACAAAACCATAGCTCCTCATGAATTAAGAGAGTTTGGGGTAATTGTTGGAGAAAGGTATTATTTTGATTTCAAGAAGTATATTGAAGGTCAATACACTGAAGAAAGAAAAAGAGAAAATCCAGATAATAAATATGGCGGTCCAAACTTAGACTATAGTTGGGGAGGCAGATTTGCTGTAATAAACGACGGAGTTTTTATTGATACAGCGGCAGCGTCTGATGTGGAAAAATTATCAATACCTACTCATCACGAGGAATTTCTAAAGTTTTTTGAAGAAAAAGCAGGGTTTGAATTTCCGACAAGCGAAACACTAAACCCTTTGCTAAAAGAAATAAGTGATCAAGGATTAGAGATTTATAAATCTGCTCTTGAAAAGTTGAGAACACTTCAAGAGCAAGACGCGTTGCCATGCGATGGGTATGGCTTAATCGACGCCATGGAGCATCTTATTATGATTTTAAACGACGCTAAGGACGGAGAAGCCCTCGTTGATTTACCAGAAGTAATTGAAGGCGATATGCCAGCAAAAACGAGACACTATGCGGATTTAACCTATAATGCGGAGAGTTTAAAAGACTTAGATCGAGTTACTGAAATAACGGGCATTGCATTTTCAGATGATATAAGAGTTGATAAAATTTATGATAAGCATGGATTTAATAGAAAAGAAATGGAAAATATTTGCCATGATTTTTCTGATTATCTTGATGCGAAAAAAGATGCAGGGGGTTGACAAGGATTTATTTTCATATAGAATAGACAGTGAAGATAGTTAATATTATTTCCGCCCGAGGCGGATCAGCCGAAGGCTGAAAACAAAAAATAATTAAAAAACTATAAAAATCAAAAACATTCTAATATTCTGAAAACCTAACGGTTGCCGCCTTGCCCTTCGGGCAGGCGAGCCTCGCCTTGAGGGCGGGAAGAATATCCGCGAGGGCATCCCTGAAGGGGGTGTCGTCGCGGATATTTTTTCTTTATTGGTTGAACGGAAAGCAGTTTGAAAACTTAATATAAAAAATAACCAAGAAATTATCCCGTAAAATTTTGTTTTGTAAAATTAACGGGACATTGGTTTCTTAAAGTTGTTTCGAATTATAGCCCGTCAAAATGCGCTTTGCGCTTTTATCGGGCACACATTAGTAGTTTATTCTAAACTAGAGTAAGCTTTCAAATGTTTATTTGAGAGT
>CAYNHB010000006.1:0-36498 GCA_964397155.1 uncultured Candidatus Saccharibacteria bacterium | reverse complement strand
CTGTTCTTCTCATGTTACCTTATTCTACCATATTTGAGAGTTTCCGAACAGCGCCCATAGGTCTTGACAAGGTTGCTTGAATGTGATATAATAAAATATAGAATAAAGTACACCAAAATTTAAAGCTTTTCCGCCTTAGGGCGGATCCGCCTCTGGCGGACTTGGAGGAGAGAGCTTCAGCGCAGAAGTAAAAAGCGCTAAATGCAAAGGCATTTAAGAGATTTCTTCTCTAAGACACGGTTTCGTGGTTTCGACTGCGGGATTCGGAGAATAGAAGAAATCCCTTAAGTGCCTTTTCTGTTTAATAATAGGGAAATTGACTGAAGAGAAAAATTTGTCTTTAGAAATTTCCTTGTTAGAGAAAATTGCAGGATTTTGAAGAAGCAAAATTCTGTAACCCCTAAAAAGCCAAAAGGCATAACGGGGTAAAAGGCAAGGAGAACGTTGATAAAACTAAGGAAACGAGAAAGCCCTGTAATGGGGCAGAGAGTTGTTGAATATTGGTTTCCTACCCTTCTTTTAGCCCATCAGTAAGGCTCTTCTGGGGCGCCTCGCTGTATGCGATGGTTGATGGGTTCAAAGAAGGGAATGCGTTTTAAACTTTGGTATTTCGCCAGGTTAAATGCAATTCGCCTTCGCTTTTCTCTTGAAAGGAGAAAGCTATGATGGAGTTTATCCGTCGTTTGCGTCCTTACACCGAATCCATTGGCCACGCTTACAGTGTGACTCGGTCAATTTCGGGCCCGCGTCGGCGTCTGGCCCTTTTGACCCTGTGCAGCCATGGATGGCTGCTGGTCAGCGACGGGATCGCCGATCAGTCGCGGCACGGGTCGCGACTGGTTTCCCCGCGCGGACCGGTCTACCGCGTTACTGCGGCAGGCAGGATCCTCCGCCTATGACTGGCGGAGGATTGAAACGACGAGAAGGCCTCCTCTTGGGTCATTAAACAAGAAGGTTGGCAAAGATGCCCGGACTGCCTTGCGCTATGCGCAAAATCAAAGGACGGGATTGATTTATGGGGAAGCTCTTAGCAAGCTGGACTTCGCTAATCTTCCCCTCCTTTCTTTCAGTTCATCTAAATTGTTTTGCCAAGCCGTAGCTTTAGCGAAGGCTGGTGGACTGAAAGAAGGGGAGAAAAGAAAAACCGAAAAAAGGAGAGAAACATGAAGAAGTCGTTTTGAGCGCCGATCGCATAACAGGCGCAATAACACCCTTGAGAAAGGGGCGGGGAAAAAGGAAACACTGTAAATACCATTGCAGCACCAATGGGTTATGCGTAGAGCCTGGGACCGCAGGCGGGGGAAAGTTTCCGAACGTAACCGCATTTATCGGAAACAGAACGTTCCCTCAGGAGAACAGCCCGTGCATTAAGGGCTATGCATTCGAAAACCGTTCATGCGCGGCCTCCGACGAGGATATCCAATAAGCCGGCAAGGAACTCTGAATGCTACTGAAAGGATTCGTCCTTTGGGACAGCCGATATCGGCTTTGGTAGCAAATAAGGGGCAACTGCGCAGATTATGGGAGACAACGCGGATCGTTGTCTCCTTCCTTTCTTTTTGCCTCGACGTGATGTAGAGGCAAAAACAAGGGAAAGTTTGATTTTTATGTTTCAGCCAAGGAAAGGAGAAAAAATGGCAGGACCTTTGGCAGAGTATGTCAGGCTGATTCGCTGGGGCATTCATTTGCCTCCGGCGGAAAAGCCCGAGCCGGTGGTGGATGTTGGTCTCCATCAGGAGTGGGATGACCATTGCCGGGAGGTCGTTCTCAACGAGCTCTACGATGAGTTCGAGGATGACTGTCCGGCGCGTGAGCCAATGCGGCTGCCGGATTCGCCCGCGCGATACCGGAAAATGCCGCCGAGGTGCGGTGCCTGTCGGCCTCGCTATAAGAACCCGCGGCGCGGGGGATCGCGGTTTCGCAAGCACCTGCGACGGCGGGTGCCCGCGTAGCGGGTGTTGAAACAACGAGAATCCTGCCGGGTTTTTGCTGAGCAAAAACCCGGCAGGAAGATTCAAAGGGAGTTATGTCTAGGTTAACTTAATTTAACTCCTCTCTTTCAAAGTTTAGGATTTTTTTGAATCGTAAATTTTGAAAGGGTTTTGCTGCTAAAATCCTTTGAACACACTAGATGCCGTGTCCCGTCCTCCCGGATGAGATAGCAGCCACGGCAGGCCGTCAGAATAAGGAGAAAAACGATGGCCATGTTTTGTTGGACCGAGGCAGACCTCGGGGTGGCGGTTGATTTTTCGGAAAGGCACGAGCAGGGGCATCGCGCCATCGTCGGAGTGGCTGAGCCCGAGCGCCCGGCCAAGCCGCACTCGGCCTTCGGCACGCTGGTCTGCGGGCCATTTCGGCCACAGGCTAGCGTCGCGGCCGAATGACGTATCGACGGGCGTGAAAACTTGGGGGACGAGGCAAAACTATTGCCTCGTCCCCCTCAAATTTTGTATAATAAACATAGTAGCCGTTATTGGGCCGTGAGTTAGTTGACAAAATCTCTCTCCTCAAATTAGAGCATTTGATACTAATTCGCGGCCTAATGATGGCTAGAAATTAAACAAAAAACCGCGGTTGCAAAACCGTGGTTTTTTGATATCATTAAGTATTACATATGATTGGAATTTTTGATTCTGGGGTAGGCGGACTTACAGTTGCCAAAGAAATTTTTAAATATCTGCCCAAATACCAGACCATTTATTTTGGAGACACAGCCCGGCTTCCTTATGGAACAAAGGGGGCTGATTTTGTAAAGAAATATTCAGCAAAAATAACTGAATGGCTTTTAAACAAAAAAGCAAAAATTATTGTTGTGGCCTGCCACACTTCGTCTGCCTGGGCAGCTGATTTTTTAAGAGAAGAGTACAAAGGCGTTCCTATTTTTGGCATGATAAGTTTTACAGCAGAGGAAGTTGTTAATGTTACAAAAAATAAAAAAATTGGAATAATAGGAACTCCAGGAACCATAAAAAGCAGCGCTTGGAGCAAAGCGCTTAAAAAAACAGACCCGTCACTAAAAGTTTATTTGCAATCATGCCCCTTGTTTGTGCCTTTAGCTGAAGAAGGGTGGGTTGCTGGTGATATTGCGCCAAGAGTTATCAAAAAATATTTAGAGCCGCTTAAAAAATATAAAATTGACACATTAATTTTAGGATGCACGCATTATCCTTTGTTGGCAAAATCAATTAAAAAATTTATGGGTCCTAAGGTAAAAATAATAAATCCAGCTGAAAGTACGGCAAAAAAAATAAAAGAATTTTTAGCTGAAAATCCAAAAATAGAAAGTGCAATAGAGCAGGGAGGGGTTCATCAGTTTTTTTTCAGCGATGAGCCGTATAATTTAGAAAAAATAAGCAAAATTTGTTTTGGCAGAAAAATTAAAGCAAAAATAAATGACCCTTTTTAAAAATAAAAAAATTGTGGTGATGGGCCTGGGTTTGCACGGAGGCGGGGCTTCGGTTGCCAAATTTTTTGCAAAACAAGGAGCGGATGTTTTAATCACTGATTTAAAAACAAAAGAGCAACTATCAGATTCCATCAAAAAATTAAAAGGTCTGAAAATCAGTTATACTTTGGGTGGCCATAAAGAAGACGATTTTTTAAACGCTGATTTAATTGTAAAAAATCCTGATGTGCCCAACTCCTCCCCTTATTTAGAAATTGCCAGAAAAAATAATATTGAAATACAAACTGATACTAGTTTATTTTTTAAGTTATCTGGCGCATTTATTATCGGGGTTACCGGCACAAAGGGGAAATCCACCACAGCCAGTTTGATTTTTCATCTGTTAAAACCAAAATTCAAAAGATTGTTTTTAGCTGGTAATATCGGTATTTCTCCGTTAGAGATTTTACCTAAAATAAAAAAAGGGGATAAGGTTGTTCTAGAGCTTTCCAGCTTTAATTTAGAAGATTTAAAACAAAGCCCGAATATTGCTGTTGTAACAAATATATTACCAGACCACTTAAATCGTTACAGTAGCATGCAAGAGTATATAAATTCAAAAAAAATAATTTTTAAATACCAGACAGAAAAAGATTATCTTTTGCTGAACAAAGAAATGGATGATATTGTGCGACAATTTGCCAAGCAGGCAAAATCAAAAGTTCGTTTTTTTTCTGGCCAGTACAACAAAGCAAATATTGCAGCAGCTGTTGAGGTTGCAAAAATAATGGGAGTTTCTGAAAAGGGCATTAAAAAGTCCCTTAAAACATTTAAGGGTGTCCATAGCCGTCAAGAATTTATTAAAGAAATTAAAGGGGCAAAATATTTTAACGATACCACAGCAACAATGCCAGAAGCTGTAATAGCTGCCATTAAAAGTTTTTCTGAAAATTTTCCAAAAGCAAAACTAATTTTTATTTCGGGAGGTGAAAACAAGGGTCTTGATTATTCCGGTATGGCAAAAGAAATAAAAGACAGGGTAGGGGAGTTAATTATGCTTCCTGGCACTGCATCTGATAAAATAAAACAAAAGCTTCAGAATTATAAAAACATCCACGAAGTTTCTTCTATGGAAGAGGCGGTCGGTAAGGCAAAGGAATTAGCAAAACCAGGAGACGTGGTTGCGCTTTCTCCAGGGGCGGCAAGCTTTAACTTGTTCAAAAACGAGTTTGACAGGGGAAGCCAATTTGTAAAATTTGTTAAAAAACAAAAGTAGCTGTTTATGAAAAAACACTTAAGTTATCCAATGCTTTTTCTGGTTGTTTTTCTGGTCGGATTTAGTTTTTTGTTTTTTGCGGCCCTTTCTACTCCTGTATCTCTGCAAAGATTTGGCGAGCCGAATTATTATTTTTTTCACCAATTGCTTTACGGATTACTACCAGCCGTTATTCTTGGATTTATTGCTTATAAGATTTCTTTGCAGTGGCTCAAAAAATATGCCTTTTGGCTTGTTATATTTAATCTACTGGCTTTATTTTTTGTTTTTTTGCCATTTATCGGCTCTAAGCTTGGTGGAGCCACCCGCTGGCTTAATTTGGGGTTGTTTTCTGTACAGCCGTCAGAGTTTTTAAAAATCACAGCAATTTTATATTTATCTGCCTGGATTGCATCGCGTTTGCCAGAAAACAAGGTTTCAGGCTGGAAATCTTCAGCAAAAAGGGGTTATTATAATCTAATATACATATTTTTGCCCTTTGCAATTTTTTTGGGGGTTATTACAACAGCTATGTATCTTCAAAGAGACGCAAGCACTTTAGGCGTTATTAGTTTAACATTGCTTGTGTTGTATTTTTCTGCAAAAACTCCTTTTTGGCACACTTTACTTATTGCTTTTTCCGGGATATCTTTTTTGCTTTTTATAGTAAAGTTTGAGCCCTACAGATTAGCCCGTTGGATGACTTTTTTATCTCCAGAAGCTGATCCTTTAGGATCTGGGTTTCAACTAAGGCAGTCCTTAATATCCTTGGGGTCGGGCGGAATTTTTGGAAAAGGGCTGGGAATGTCCACTCAAAAATTTGGTTTTTTGCCCCAAGCAATATCTGATTCAATTTTTCCTATAATCGGAGAGGAATTTGGAATTATCGGTTGCGTGATATTGATTGTTTTATTTATATTATTCTTTTGGCTGGGCATCAGGATTTCTAAAAAATCAAATGACAGGTTTTCAAAGATAGTTACGGTGGGAATTGTTTTTTGGATAACTTTTCAGGCATTTATAAACATTTCTTCTTCAATGGGCATTTTTCCGTTAACTGGCATTCCTCTTCCATTTTTTTCTTATGGCGGTTCACATTTGGTGGCAGAATTAATAGGAGTAGGATTATTATTAAACATTTCAAAAAATAGTTAAATAAAATGAAAATATTGTTTACGGGAGGTGGTACAGGGGGGCATGTTTTTCCCTTGGTTGCCATTGCCAGAGAAATAAGGCGGTTGTATCCTAAAAATGATTTAGAACTTTTTTATGCGGGGCCAAGAGAGGACCTTAGTTTGATTTTGCTTTCCCAAGAAGATTTTGTTATAAAAACAATTATTTCTGGAAAAATCAGAAGATATTTTTCTTTGCAAAATATTGTTGATATTTTATTCAAAATTCCTTTTGGAATTTTACAAAGCTTTTTTTTGTTGTTAATAATTAAGCCAGACCTAATTTTTTCAAAAGGCGGGTCAGGGTCTTTTAGCGTTACTTTTCCCGCAAAATTTCTTAAAATTCCTGTATTTTTGCATGAATCAGATGTGGTGCCCGGGCTTTCTAACCAAAAAACAGCAAAATGGGCAAAAAAGATTTTTACTTCTTTTCCAAAAACAGAATATTTTGACCCCGGGAAAGCAATATTGACAGGAAACCCAATCAGAAAAGAAATTTTAGATGGCGATAAATCAGCAGCAGGAAAAATTTTTGATTTGTCTTTTGAAAAGCCCATATTTTTAATATTGGGCGGATCGCAGGGCGCTGGGCCAATAAATGATTTTATTTTAGGAATATTAAATGATTTATTAAAAGATTATGAAATAATACACATAGCTGGCAGGGAAAACATAAAACAGATAAAAAAAGAAGTTGAAGTTGTGATACAAGAGGATTTGGAAAAATATTATCATTTAGCAGGTTTTTTAGATGAAGAAAAATTAAGGCAGGCATATGCTGCAGCTGACCTTGTTATTTCGCGTTCTGGATCTGGTTCTATTTTTGAAATTGCAGCTGTTAGAAAGCCCAGTATTCTGGTGCCCTTACCAGGGTCAGCGGGAGACCATCAGTCAAAAAATGCCTATGTTTATGCTGATGCAGGGGCTTGTATTGTATTTGAGCAGGAAAACTTAAAGCCCAATTTTTTTTCAGAAAATGTCCGCTTGCTTCTGTTGCATCCAGAAAAATTAAAACAGATGCAGGAAGCTGCGCTGGCTTTTTCAAAACCTTTGGCAGCCCGCGCCATAGCAAGGGAAATACTTGAGTATTTAATGCTCAGCTAAATTTTTGTAATTATTAATCAGTTTTTGTGTAGTTTTTGGCTTGTACAGTTTTTTGCCATATGGCAAAAAACTGTACTTAAATAATTATGGATAAAATAACTGCAAAAATAATAGTGGAATTGTATTTTGGAAAAGGATGGGATAATCCTAAATTTACGATTGACGATATATTTGATTTTTTTAAGAAAAGCGAACAGTCGCAAGTAAAATCTGCCATAAGGGACTTGAAGCGAAATGCCCTTATAAAGCAAACACAAAATTATAAGAATTCTGTATTGGTTTTGTTATCTGAAAAAGGAAAATTAAGGGCGTTGAGTTTAATTTTTAGAGGGTTTGAGGAAAAAAAGGAAAAGTGGGATGGAAAATGGAGGTTTGTTTCTTTTGATATACCAGTTTATTGCACGAAAGGCAGGAAAGCATTGGTTTATAGATTAAAGTCGGGTGGATTTTATGAATTGCAAAGAAGTTTGTTTTTATATCCTTACGATTGCGAAAAGGAAATAAAAGCTCTTGCTAAATTATTAAAAATTGAAAAATATATTATCTTCGGATCGCTGTATTCCCTAGACAATCAGGAGCGCTTAATACACCATTTTAAACTTAAATGAACGCGGCATATGACCGCGGTAAGAGTATATGGCGCAGGATGTACGCCCATTATCCCTTCTTCCAAACCACTATCAAAATAATATTGATCTGAAAGTAGGGTGGGAGAATGTGCTACATGTTTTACGATGCAACACATTCTCCCTTGTTTTGCTACTTGTTGCGAGTGAGTCGCTTAGATTTATTGTGACCTGTGCTCGGACAGGAAGAAGCGACGCCAATCGAAGGATTTCATCTTATAGATGATAACCTCCTTGGTCCCCTCATCCCAATCCCAGTGCGCCTCGTGCACCTCGACGAGAAACTGAACATCGCGGTCAAGAGAGAGAAGCTGGTCGCCGATGGTATCGGCATCTTCGTAGTCGTTCCTCTCGTAGGGAACCGTTCTGTGCCAGGCGCTTTCGAGCCGGATGATTTCGCCGGGTGCAACGCACCAGAAGAAACGGTGTCCACAGTCTTCGCCGTAGCCGCAACAGTCGTGAGACCATGCGATCGGTGTGACCTCGAGCAGGTTGCGATCCCCGCGCTTCACCTCGATGTTGCCAATTAAAGCTGACTCCAGCTTCAACTCAGTCAAAATCTTCTCGATGAACGGGAATTCGCGAACCAAACGTGCAAATTTCTGCGAATCCATGACATTCTCCTTTTCCCTTTCCCAGGGAATAAAGGTACTTTGCCTCTTTCCAAGATCTCCTTGGCACGAGGGCAAATATCGTGTCGCAGTTGCAAGTAGCCTTGCATCATAGCTGCGCCTGAAGATATAGATATACCCTCGGGTGCAACTACGATGCGTTTAAAATGTGCTGTTTTGAGGATAAAACCATTGCTTTATCCTACAATTCTATTATATCACTATCAAGCAATTCTGTCAAGAGTTGAGTGATGTGATAGTGTTTGATAGAATTAGAGAATGATTAAAAATAAAAAACAAGAAAAATTAGATATACCCGTGAGGGTAAGATTTGCCCCAAGCCCAACAGGTCCGTTGCATATCGGCGGTTCGAGAACCGCGCTGTTTAATTATTTGTTTGCAAAACAAAACAAAGGTAAATTTATTTTACGCGTTGAAGACACCGACAAAGAAAGGTCAGAACAAAAGTGGACAGACGAAATTATAGAACAATTAAGGTGGCTTGGCATAAACTGGGACGAAGGATCCGACAAAGGGGGAGAACACGGGCCTTATAAGCAGTCTCAACGTTTGGATATTTATGAGAAATATCTTAAAAAACTTTTAGATGAAAATAATGCTTATTATTGTTTTTGCGCACCAGAAGAGCTTGAAGCTAAGCGACAGGAGCAGTTGAGCAGGGGAGTGGCGCCAAAATACGATGGCGCTTGTTCGCGTTTGAGCAAGGAGGAAGTTGAAAAAAATATAAAAAACAAAAAGCCATCAGTTATAAGATTCAGAATTCCAAAAAAGAAAGTTAAATTTAAAGATTTAATTCGCAAAGAAGTAGAATTTGACGCGGGCTTGATGGGGGATATAGTTATTGCCAAAGATTTAAGCGCCCCCTTGTATCATTTTGCGGTTGTGGTTGATGATTTTGAAATGAAAATATCCCACGTAATCAGGGGAGAGGAGCATTTGCCAAACACTCCTAGGCAGATTTTACTGCAAGAGGCCCTTGGTTTTGAACAGCCGGTTTATGCCCACTTGCCCTTGATGCTAAATGCTGACAGAAGCAAGCTTTCAAAGCGCCATGGAGATGTGGCTTTGGCTGATTATAATAATCGGGGGTATCTGCCCGAAGCTCTGGTTAATTTTATGGTTTTGCTTGGATGGAACCCGGGCACTGAAAAAGAAATATTTTCATTGCAACAATTAGAAAAAGAATTTTCAATTGAAAAAGTGCAAAAAGCAGGAGCTATTTTTAATGTCCAAAGGTTGGATTTTATAAATAGTTATTATATCCGCCAAAAACCAATAGAAAAGCTCACAGAACTTTGCGAGCCATATCTAAAAAAAGCCGGGCTTCTGGTTGCGGGCCAGGTATCCAGGGAAAAATTACAAAAGATTATTGAGGCTTCAAAAACCAGAATGAAAAATCTTTCTGATATTGTAGAACTTTCTGATTTCTTTTTTCAAGATAAGCTGGTTTTTGATAAAGAATTACTTAGGTGGGATAAAATGAAGGATGAGGACATCAAAGCCGGGCTTTTATTGTGCGACAAATTTTTGGGCGGTTTGAGCGACTGGAATATCAAAAAAATAGAAAAAGTTTTGCTTGATGAGGCAGGGGAGTTTAACAGGCAAAAGGGTTACCCCGAAAAAAACAGAGGATTTTTGCTTTGGCCATTGCGAGTGGCTTTGTCGGGGAAAAAAGCTTCACCGAGCCCGTTTGAAATCGCAGACATTTTAGGCAAAGAAAAAACATTAAAGAAAATAAAACAGGCAATAAATATGTTATAATGATTTATATGAGCCAGGAAAAGGGGAATATAAAATATTTTGTGATTATTGGTGTTATATTGGCAGTGGCGTTTTTTAGCCAACAGGCGAATTTGCTTGGAAAAGGCAAATCATTCAGCTTCGTAAGGGATGCTGTGGAGCAAGGCCAGGCATATGTGGCTGAGGGCTCTAATTGGCTGAAGGCCAAGGCCTTCCCTAACATCAGCCAGGATTTGCAGAAGAGGGGAGAGATGGTAATAGAGGGAGTTGAAGACCAAAAAGAAAAAGTTTCTGAAAATGTTTTAGAAAAAACAAAAAATTATTTTTCTGGAATTACAGATAGTATTTTACATCCGGGGAATAAAGATAACTGCAGCTGCCAGGACTGATTCTTGTGTGTTAGATGGCCATATAAGTTTCCTATGTGGATAAATCAGGGTTGACTAGGGCCTAGGGAGGGCCTTATTATACATATATAGAACGTCGTAAAATGTAGGTAAAGTGAAGTTATATACTGAGGCAAATATAAAACATGAAAAAATCATCAAAACAAGTCAAAGAACATCTCCAGGATTTTTTAGATTATTGCGAGGTTGAAAAAGGTTTGCGCGATAATACTCAAGAAAATTATAAAAACTATTTAGAGAAGTTTTTTTATTGGATGGATAAGGCTAATTTAGGGCCCCTACTCCCCCATCAACTGACCCAAGATCACATTTGGAAGTACCGTTTATTTTTATCTAGGCAACCAAGCCCAACTACAGGCAAATTGTTGTCTAAGGGCACCCAAAACTACTATTTAATTGCCCTGAGAGCCCTTTTAGGCTATTTTGTGGCCAAAGACATACTTTCACTGCCCCCCGGCAAAATAGCCCTTCCTAAGGCAGATAAGGGGCAAAAAACCGTTAAATTCCTTAGTTTAGAGCAAATAGGCAAGCTTCTCTCGTCAGTTGAGCCGAAAGACGCTATATCTATAAGAGATAGGGCTATTTTGGAGGCCTTTTTTTCAACCGGCCTGAGAATTGCAGAACTGGTAGCATTGAATCTTGAGCAGTTTAATAGTTTAAAAGATAAGAAAGATATGGAGCTTGGAGTTATTGGAAAAGGCGGCAAGCCCCGCGTGGTTTATTTTTCAGAGCGCGCCCTAGGCTACATCAAAAAATATCTTGAAATAAGAAACGGCATAGAAAATATGAATACAAAAGCATTGTTTATAAATTTTCGTGATAAAAAAGGAAATACCGACGCCAGGCTTTCGCCAAGATCTATTGAAAGAATGGTCAAAAAATATGCATTATTATCCGGAATTCCTGTTTTTACCACTCCTCATACATTGCGCCATAGTTATGCGACTGATTTATTGAATCAAGGAGTTGATCTGCGAAGCATCCAAGAATTTCTTGGACACAGCAATATTGCCACCACTCAAATCTACACTCACGTAACCAATAAGCGATTAAGGGATATTCACCATCAATTTCACAGCGATCCAGACAAAAAAAGCAACTAAAAACACCCCCGCTAAGCGGGGGTGTTTTTATGTGTTAGGCTTTTGCAACGTTTTTCGCAGCTGGTCCTTTTGGGCCCTGCTCGACATCGAAAGTGACTTCATCGCCAACCTTCAATTCGTCAAAAGATACACCATTTAAATCGTTAGAGTGAAAGAAAAGATCCTTGTCTTCGCCTTCGCGAGAAATGAATCCAAATCCTTTGTCTGTAAGATTTTTGATAGTTCCTGTCATTTTTATTTGATTTATTTTGCTTGCTAAAGAAAACCCGACCCCGTTTCTTATAAGACCCATTAAGAAACGAGTCTAACCACAAGTGATTATATCTTAGCATATTTTACCCGCCGTGTCAATCTTTTTTTTGTCTTTACGGCGCTTGCTATAAATTACTATACTCTCCCCTGCCCCACAGGCCTCCCTCGCCTGTTTTTATTGTGCGACATTTTGTCAAAAAAAAGAGGCACAAGCTAATGTGCCCCATTGAGAAAGTCACTGGCGGTGGTGATGGTTTTCTCAAGCGTTGGGTAAATCGGGAATTCAGCGGCTCTTACGTCAAGCCGTAGATTCTCTATGATTACACTCAAGCCGGGGAATCCTTCTTCAGCGCCAACGAATATGCGCCCACCTGTTAGAGCAGCATACATAGACCAGCGCGCAATTTCGCCGTAGGTGTCACGGGCGTAGGGCTGGCCGTCAGTTCTCGGCGTGGTTTTGCTTTCACAGGGCAGATAGAGAACCGCGCACCCGCGCTTGCGCCTGTTCAAATCACAGCACCACTTGAGGTAATAGTGCTCCCAAGTGCTCTGTCGAGGAAAACCGTCATTCTGGTCAGAATCAAGTTTGTACTGGTACAACCTGTGGTTTGGCCCCCAGCGACACGGTACAGCAATATGCGCATTGGGAATAGATTTGGCCAAAAGATCGCAGGCCTTTTCTTGCCAATCGCCTCCTCCTTTAATGGGGCCAGCAATAAAAACCAACGGGCCGGTAATTTGCGTACCGTTAACGAGCGTTTTGGGCAAAATGAGTTTCATGCACCTATCCTTTCTGTAAAGTAGTAGAATCTTCAATAGTAGGAACCAATTTAAAATTAACATTTTTATAGATTTTATCAATGTTTTGCCGGCCAATTTGTCGCACAATAAAAAAACCGCGGCGTTGGTTGCGCGGCGGCATCGCCTATTCAAGGAATTCTTGCAGAAACCTCAGCTTTAGCCTGCCAAGGTGAAAGTCATTCCTGAACACGCATATATCAAGGGCTTTAAAGATTGCCCTTAGTTTTTCAAAAAGGGTTGCGTTGCCCTGCGGGACCTCGTCTGCTATTAGCTCAACATGGGTGAAGTATAGTGCATCAAATGCCTGTTGAGTTACAGCTTGTTGGAGCTTCTGCACAAACCAGAAGTGTTCCATTTGCACAGCAATTGCCTCTGTTTTGTATAGCCAGTCTATTCTTTCGCTGGCTCTGGCAACCACTTTGTCAGAAGTGAGAATTTTCCCTTCCCATAATTTTCTCCTCCGTTCAATTGCTATGCTTTGCAGGATTTCTCTGGCTTTGGCATTTCTGCACCGCCGCGGAAAAGGTTTAGAACCATTACAACAAACCTCGCCTTCGCTTAACACCATGTCACCCACCCTGAGGCCCGGATCTAAAGCTCCGGTAGCGCCGAAATCAACAACATCAGATATTTCCCCAGAATCGATAGCTGCAACTATTGTGCTGGGGATTTTCCTGATCTTTTTGCCAAGACCAGGAAAAAGGAAAACAACCTTATGGCCGTTAATGATTTCCCATTGCCCTGCGCCGAAAACAGATCTGGCAGACCTTTCTAGGCCTTTAGCATAGCTTGGAGCCAGGCAAGACGGGAATTTTCGGATAAAAAGAACGCCTTTCATTGCTATCTCCCCATGTTAGAGTCAATGTTCAAGCTAAAATTAGCTTACTGTCTTTACGTGAATTTGTCAATTACTTGTCGCATAATAATTATTTTGATAAAATGGAAGTATGTTAATTTTAAAAAAGATATGGCAAAACAAAAATTTAGTGTTTCTGGTTTAGTAAACAATGATGGATGTTTTGACTTGCAGTTTAGAAAAGACACCCGTCATGAAAGAACCAACTCCCCCACTTATTACAGATGGAAAGCTCAGTTTGTGGTAACTTTGCCAAAAGCCAATTCAAAAACCTTAGAAAAAATAAAAAAAGAGATTGGCTGCGGGAGTATTCATATATCAAAAGGGCAGGCAAGATTTTCTGTGCAAAAAATATCTGACATATCTTGCGTAGTAGTCCCCTATTTTAAAAAAAATCAATTGGCAGATAAAAAGAAAAAGAATTTTGAATTATGGGCAAAAGGAGCCGAAATAATACAAAAAAATAAGGGGAAACCCCTGGTTGCTTGGAAAAAAAATGACCTCCACTCTTTAATGGAAATCCAAAAAATCTGCTCTAAGTATAAAAACAGGCCGCGCAAGTGCAAATGGCTGGATATGGCAAAATCACTGGCCTAAAAATATTTATTTGCCGAAGCGGCGCTGGCGGCGGTTATATTCTGAAAGGGCTTCATCTAAGTCCTGCTCTGTGAATTCAGGCCACATTTTTTTAGAAAAATATAATTCAGAATAAGCTCCCTGCCACAATACAAAGTTAGACATTCTCATTTCTCCTCCAGCCCTTATAATCAAATCGGGAGATGGTAAATCAGCAGTGGATAAATATGACTCAAATAATTTTTCGTCTATTTTTTCAACAGGTATTTTTTCTTCAATAATTTTTTTTGTTGCATTTACTATATCCCACCTGCCTCCGTAACTAATAGCAAGATTTAAAGATAAGCTTGAATTTTTGTCTGTTTCTGTTTCTGCTTTTTCTACTGCTTTCTGCAGTGATTCCGGCAAACGCTCTTTTTGTCCAATAACCCTGACCCTCACATCATCTTTATGGTATTTTTCCATATTATCAACAAGACAATCCTCAAGTAGTTTCATTAAATAATTGACTTCTTCTTTGCTTCTGTTCCAGTTTTCTGTTGAAAACCCAAAAGCAGTGAGCACTTTTACCCCCCTGTTTTTGCACCATTCAGAAAAGTCTAGAAGATTGTTGTAGCCCTGTTTGTGGCCTTCTAAGCTGGCAATTCCTTTTTGTTTTGCCCACCTTCTGTTGCCGTCGGGAAACAAAACGATATGATTTGGATTGGTCATTTTTATATGGAAGATTGTATTTGTATTGGTTGTTTTGATTGTTGTTTGCCTATTATGTAACCTACAGAAAAGGATAGCATTACTAAAAGCGCGGCTATTATAATTAACATTATATCATTAAAATGGGATTTGACAAAGGGGATAATCCTTGCTAATATATGTTTATATAAATTTAAAATCATAAAAATTTATGTCAAAGACAAAATCTGGAGGTACGAGTAAACTGGGGAGAGATTCAGAGTCAAAGCGCCTTGGAGTTAAAATTCACGACGGCCAAAAGATAAAAGTTGGAATGATTATCATAAGGCAAAGAGGCACAAAATTTCTTTCCGGAAAAAACACTAAAAAAGGATCAGACGATACTATTTACGCTATGAAAGACGGAGTGGTTAAATTCACTTCAAAAAACAAAAAGCTTTATAACGGATTAAGAAGAAAGGCAAAAATAGTGTCTGTGGAAAGCCGCTCTTAGGAGCGGTTTTTTATTGCTGCTTTTATCAATGCTTTAAATAAAGGGTGAGGTTTCAAAGGCCTTGATTTAAATTCTGGGTGAAACTGTGTTGCCACAAAAAATGGATGATCTTTAATTTCAATTATTTCAACTAAATTGGCTTTTGGATTTATTCCAGCTATTGTAATTCCCTTTTCTTCAAGGGTTTTTTTGTAATCGTTATTTACTTCATAGCGGTGTCTATGTCTTTCTGATATCGTATAAGGCCCTGATTTCCCGGGAGCCCAATCTTTGTATGCTTTGTGGCTGATTGTTCCGGGTTGCAATTGGCAATCATAAGCTCCAAGCCGCATAGTGCCTCCGTAATGGCGCATTTTTAAGAGTTTTTTTTGTTTTTCCATTATATCAATTACAAGATATTTTGCTTTTTCATTAAATTCTCTAGAGGTTGCGTTTTTTATACCAGCTACATTCCTGGCAAATTCAACTACAGATAATTGCAGACCCAAACACAAGCCCAAAAAAGGAATCTTATTTTTTCTGCAATATTCAATAGTTTTTATTTTGCCTTCAGTCCCCCTGTTGCCAAATCCTCCGGGAACTATTATGCCATCAAAGGATTTTAACTCGCTTAATTCAGCTGGATTCTTTTCGTATACATCTGAATCAAGCCAGGTAATAACAGGTTTCATTTTCCAAAAATAAGAAGCGTGTTTTATTGACTCAAGCACTGAAATGTATGAATCTGTCAGTACAAAATCGCCACTGCCAAAATATTTTCCCACTATTCCTATTTTTACCTCGCCTTTGGGATTTTTTATATTATTAACAAATAAGCGCCATTTTTCCAGGTCTTTTCCTTTGGCTTTTATATTCAGTTTTTTTAAGATTCTGTCGCTGATGTGGTCTTTTTCAAAATTTATAGGCACCTCATAAATACTTTCCACATTTGGGGCAGAAATAACGTCGCCCTCTTCAAGCCCGCACATAAACTGAATTTTTTCTTTTCGTCTTCGGTCAAGAGGGACATGCGCTCTTCCTAAAATAATGTCGGGTTGTATGCCAACAGAATTTAAATTTCTGACAGCGTGCTGTGTTGGTTTTGTTTTTAGCTCGGTGCCTCCAGCCCCCAAAGCAGGAATAAAGCTTACCAAAATAGTGATAACATCTTTTGGGTTTTTCAGTTTTAACATTTTAATTGCTTCTAAAAATAGCAGGTTTTCATATTCTCCAACCGTTCCTCCGATCTCAATAACAACAATCTGAGCTTTTTCTTTTTTCGCCGCAATGTTTATTCTGTTGATTACTTCTAAGGGTATTCTTGGGACAACCTCAACCTGTTTGCCTTCGTAGCCCATTTGGCGCTCTTTATTTATAACTGACAAATATACGCTTCCAGTGGTCATATAGTTTGCGCTGGATAAGTTTGTGTTTAAAAATCTTTCGTAGTTTCCCATGTCTTGGTCACACTCCATGCCGTCGTCTAAAACAAAAACCTCACCGTGTTCAGTGGGGCTCATGGTCCCTGCGTCAACGTTGACGTAAGGGTCAATTTTTATTGCAGTGACATTAAAACCGCTTGACTGCAGAATTTTAGAGATTGAAGCTGTTGCCACACCCTTCCCTACTCCAGACATTACTCCGCCTGTAACAAAAATATATTTCATGGGTTTTTATTCTTCTTCTATTTTTTCTTTATCTTCTTCTGCTAAAACTATTACTTTAATTTCAGCTTCAAGATTATGGTCTAAGTTTATGTTTACAGAGAATTCCCCCAATTCCTTAATTGGTTTTTGCAAGATAACTTGGGATTTTTTTACAATAATACCTTTGTTCTTTAACTCCTCAGCTATTTTTTGGCTGCTGATTGATTCAAATAATTGGTCCTCTTCACCAGTTTTAACTGTTATGGTCATTTCAAGCCCGTCTAATTTTGATGCCAATTCCTGTGCTTTTTTGAGGTCTTCTTCTGCCTGTTTTTCAATAACCTCTTTTTGGTCTGAAAGCCATTTTAACGCCTGTTTTGTCGCGGCTTTAGCTAATTTATTGGGGAGCAAAAAATTGCGGGCATAGCCGTCTTTTACCTCTTTTACTTCGTATTTTTTTCCAAGCGACTCAACGTCTTCAAGAAGAATAATTTTCATGTTTTTTTATATTCTACTGTATTATCTTAATTATTTCAAGTGCTTTTTCTAATTGAGGGTCTTTTCCTTGGTCAATATCCTGGTCTGTTATAGAAATTTTGATATCAGGATCTAATCCAACTTCAGAAATAAAATTTCCGTTAGGTGTGAGCCATTTTGCAATGGTTATTTTTAGGAAGGATCCGCCTTTCAGATTTACAACTTCTTGCACCGACCCTTTGCCAAAAGATTTTTCTCCGACAAGTTTAACGCTTCTGTTATCTTTTAACGCCCCGGCTAAAATTTCAGAGGCAGAAGCCGAACCTTCGTTTATCAGCACAACTATAGGATAGCTTGTTAAAGCCCCGTTGCCCTTTGCTTTGTATGTCTCTTGTTCTTTGTTACTGCCAAAATCTTCAATAGTTACAACCTCCCCTCTTTCAAGAAACCAACCTGCTATATCTTGGGCTACCTCAAGGTATCCGCCTGGGTTATTTCTTAAATCTAGAATAATTTTTTTTGCTGGGCTTTGCAAAATTTGGAGCGCTGCGTTTCTGAAGTCATAAGAAAGCGATTCATCAAATTGATAAATTTTTATATAAGCTACGTTTTCGTTTTCTAATGACCATTCCATAGGAGGAATTATTATGGTTCCTCTTATGATCTCAATGTCTTTAGCGCTTGCCCACTCTTCCCTTATAATAGTTAAAACCACAGGCGTGTCTTTTGGGCCTCTTATTAAATTTACAGCGTCATCTGTGGTCATTCCGGTGGTGTCTTGGCCGTCTATTTCTGCAATAATATCTCCTGCTTTAAGCCCTGCTTTTTGGCCTGGAGTTCCCTCTAAAGGAGCTACTACAGTAAGCATATCTTTTTTAATGCCAATTTCAACCCCAATGCCTTCAAAAGAACCAGACAAATCCTGGTGGAATCTGTAGGCCTGCTCTGGATCAAAAAAACTAGTGTAAGGATCGTCAAGCGAACTTGTCATTCCTTCAATTGCTCCGTAAATTATTTGCTGGTCATTTATTTTTGAGGGGTCAATAAAGTGCTGGTGCAATTTATTATATGCGTCCCAGAATAAAGAAAAATCAATAGTGCCGGGCTGAGGTACGTGGTATGCAATTTTAGTTACTCCAACCCACATTCCCACAACAAAAAAAATTGCAAAACCCAGTACGATTAAAATAGAATATATTATTTTTTTCTTTGCCATAAAATTTATTATTACAATATTAATGTTATCAAAAATTGCTTACCAGCACAAGTAGCATTATTTTATTTTTTGCAAAAAAAATCGGGGCAACCTTGCGGTTGCCCCCTGGACGATGGCGAAACGGCGGCCATTGAGAATTGTTGTGTTTAGGTTACTACATTGAGTTGTGTGCCGAGTTTTTTCGGCTTCCTTGTCCCTGCCCGGAGGCCTTATGGGACATGATTGTTAGCTCAAATGAGAACCTAACCGCAACTTTCCTCACTTCACGCATTTGCGCCCTGACCTGAACAGGTCATGGGCGCGCTACCAGCACGGCGGCATAGTTACCCCCCCCTTTGTAGCACGGTCCTGCGTTTCGGCATTGAGTACGATATTTTTATTATATTCCTGAAAAAATCATTGTCAATACACTTATCCACAGCCAACAAAAAACACAGCATTGCTGTGTCTTAGCTCTACGCTATGCTCGCTTGCGCGAAAGAGCTCTTAAGATTGTCCACATGACATCTTTTCCTGTTCTTATTGTTCGTCCTTTAGGTATTTGAAGCGTAAGGACTTGTTTATACTCTGGGATGCACCGTCTTATCCCCCTGAATCTTTTGTTTTGTGTAAATTCCCCGGCATCGCACTCAACAACTCCTTTCGCGGAATTTGCGGCGTGAACTACTCTGTTGTTTCCAACATATATGCCTACATGCCCCACTCTATCAGCCGGGTTTCCGCCTTGGGCATAGTAATTAGCTCCGCCTGCTGAAAACAAAAGGTCTCCAGGCCTGATTCTACTAAGAGGCACGTAGTAGCCAGGCGGATCTGTCATTTGGTCTATTGATAGTCGGGGTATTTCTATGCCTCGCCGACCATACAGCCACCCTGTAAAGCTTGAACAGTCAACAAGCTCTGGAGCTTGATGTGGCTGCGCACTGCGTTGATATTTGGATTTCCCCACGCATGATAGGGCAAGACGAACCATGTCAACATTCAGCACTACAAATCCTTTTTGCTCTAATATTTGCAGTGCCCTTGCGTCAGACATTGGTAACATCATGTCCCTTAGGCAGATAGCGCAGCGATTTCCAGCGGCCCGGTATTCTGTCATTGGGAATTCCTTTCGGGTTGGGAATGAGCTTGGTAATGGTGGACTTTGGCAGACGATTTTCGAAGCATAGATTGGCTCTCCATCCTGACAGCATACGAATTTAATTTAGCACAGATTAATAATCTAATAAAGATGTAAAAAAAGAAGCCCGGGACAATCCATGTCTCGGGCCATTAATGTTGGTCTTTTTGTCAAAGAATTTGTGGGGCTAGTCGTCCCAGTGGGCAAAGCTGTCTTGCCAGTTGGGATACCTCTCTTCCAGCCATCTCTGCGCCTCCTCGACGAGGGGCGCTTTCAGCTTTTCGTTGGCTTCCTCGTAGGGATTGCCAGAGAGGGGGGACGCAGACAGTTCGGTGCGATAGGCTTCAGTGCCCGCGTCCAAAACAACTGCATAGCAGCGAGCTTCGCCGACTTCTTGCAGGTCGTAGATGTCGCGGTCGTCCTCCAGCCGCACGGCGATACTGAAGCGCCTTTCCCAATTCATATGACCGTTGCGGTCGTAGAAGGCCGCCTTGTAGAAAATGCCGGCACGGCGACGCCCTTTGTCATCAAGCAAATCACTCCACATGCTGTGGTTGGTAGCCTTCTTACTCCAACCAGCGGGCAGCTTGACGCTGACGAAGACATCGTCGATTTCGTTGCCGAAAACAAAGCCGATGGCTTCCAGCTTCTCCCGGTGCTCGAGTAGCCCGTGCTTCGGGAGCTCCCGGCTGTGAACGAGTTCCTGCTGGCCGAGCGCTTCCGACGCTTCGATTCCGCCAGGTATGCTAGCGGTGAGCGCGTCATCTATTCGCCCGGAAGCGAACGCAGCTAAGGCCGCAGGGTTGCCGGTGTTGACACCAAGTTCTTTGGCTCTGCCGAGTTCTTCTTGAATTCTGGCTTTTCGCATTTCTGAATCTCCTTTGCTTCTGGTACGGGCTATGACTCAAGCATGTCTCGGACTAGGACTAAAGCTACAACAGCTAACCTTTTTTCCTTTTTGTTAAGGGGCTAGAAAAATGTCTATCAATACTATTATAATAGCATAGGACAATAAATAAGTCAAGTTTTAACGATATATCAGACATATTGCACTAAGTTCGAGTGCCCTACTGTGTCAAACAAAAAACAGGCTTTTCTAACCTGTTTTTCGTGCTTAACCATATTATAAAAAAATCTTTTATTCATATTTGTGCCTGCACTGCGAAGCCTTGGCGAAGCAGTGGACCTGAGGGGACTCGAACCCCTAACCCCTAAAATGCCATTTTAGTGCGCTACCATTGCGCCACAGGCCCCCTATGCCCCGCTTAGCGGGGTCGGGTTCGGCAAAATTTTAATAAAATTTTGCCTTCATTATCTAATCGTACCATGGAGTTTATCAACGTGCAATACGTTCAGTTTTTGATGGATCAGCATTAAAAGTGTTGAGCCATCGTTTTATTTTACAAACTTACGGAGTTTTTCGATTGTAATATCATAAGTTCGGCGGTCAACAGGATAAGGTGTGGCGTCTTTTCCGCCATGGGCAAACGAATAGCGCGCCGGGTCTTCGTAAGACGGTTTTGCTCCATAAATTACTTCTGACACTAAAGCTAGGGCCCTTATTGTTTTTGGGCCCACCCCCGGAGTGGCTAAAAGTTTTTCATAATTTTCTGGTTTTTGGTCGCACAAACGCCATAAAATTTTTTCTAAATATTTTGATTTCGCAAAATTTTCGTGCACAACAGGATGCCAGTAAAATTCTTTGTTCTCTAAATTCAATAAAGTAAGCTGTTCTTTATTTTTTGACAAACTAATTGTTTGAGATAGCGGAGTGTAATATTTTCTTAAAAGCTTAATGTCTTTCATTAAAGTGTTAAAACTCTGGGAAACCAATTCTGTGCTCAATCCCCTGTTCTGCTTGCTTTTGTTGGCTGTCATATTGAGCATGTTTTTCCCGCCAGAGGCGGATCCGCCTCGGGCGGATATTTTATCGCTAATAATTCCAGCATGCGGCTCTTCAATTAAGTCCTTTATGTTTTCAGAATACCAGTGGTATCTTCTTGCTGACTGTTCTTGTATGTTCATTCCTTGTTGCACAACTGTCCATGCGCCTTTTTTTGAAAAGAAAAAACTGTGGTGATAAATTGTAAAACCGTCTTGCACAAGCGAGCTGTCAACTTTAGCTGCCATTTTAGAATTGTAAACCAAGGCATTGGCAGTGTTTTCTGACATGGCAAGGCGTTCTGCCCAATTTGTTATTTGCTCTGGCGTTTTAAGAGATGTTTTTCCTTTTCCTCCGCAAATAAAAATGCCCAAATTCCTTTCTGATCCGCGTATCGCTTCTTTAAGGGCAGCAGTCAAAATAGTGGTTAAACCAGAGGCATTCCAATCAAAAGCGAGCACTGTGCCTAATGACTGGAACCACACAGGATCTGAAATTCTTTTTATAAACTCATCAGGTCCCTCTTCTTGAACAATTGCATAAATCATTCTGCGCGAAAGCTGAACCATGCGGTCAAACAACCACTTCGGGCATTTCCCGTAATCCAGCGTAAATGTTGCAATGCCTTTATTTATCATAGCTTTAGAATATCATTAAAAAACAACTCTTACGAGTTGCTTTTTATACTGCTGTACCCCCAGGGGGAATCGAACCCTCATCAATTGCTTAAAAGGCAACTGCTCTACCATTGAGCTATGGGGGCAAATTATTAAAGTCCTTGTTTTTTAAGCTCTTCCAGTGCTTTTTTCTGGTATCTTGATATTTTTTTTGGGGTTTTTATTTTTAATTCAACATATAAATTTCCTTTTCCGTATCCTCCAAAATGCGGGATTCCTCTGCCCGATATTCTTAAAATTTTTCCTGATTCTGTTCCCGGTGGAATTTGCAATAAAATGCTTGTTCCTTCCAATGTTTTTATTTCAGCTTCATCTCCCAAAACTGCCTGTGAAAAGTTTATTTCAGCCTGTTTAAACAAATCGTCTCCCCTTCTTTCGAATTCTTTATGTTTTTTAATTAAGATTCTTGCAAATAAATCTCCGGCATCGCCTCCTTTTTTCCCCGCCTCTCCTTTGCCTTGAATTTTTATTACCTGGTTTGTGTCTACACCAGCTGGAATATGGATTTCAATTGTTTCATCTCCTTTTGTTCTCCCCTCTCCTTTGCATACATTACAAATTTTTTCTGGGATTGTCCCTTCGCTTTTGCATTCTGGGCACGTGGCCGACACCGTGTAAGAGCCAAGAATGGTTTTTTTAACTTGCTGAACTTGCCCTGTTCCCCTGCAAGAAAAACATTCTTTTATGTTGCTTCCCGGCTCTCCCCCGCTGCCCTGGCATCTGTTGCAAATAATATGTTTTCTTAAATTAATTTTTTCAACGGACTCTTTTAGCGTTCTTTCTAAATCCATTTCAATATCAACCTGGATATTCCTGCCCTTTTTTATATTTTTTTTGCCTCTGCGCTCCGATCCGAATCCTCCGCCAAAAAATTCTTCAAAAACATCCCCAATGTCTCCGAAATCAAACTCAACATCTCCCTGAGCCCTGTTTCCCCATGCCCAGTTCCAGCCCGAGGCTGGTCCGCTTTGGCCGGAGAATCCGTTGTTGCCATCGAATACTCTTCCAAACTGGTCGTATTGGGAGCGCTTTGTCTGGTCAGAAAGCACCTGATAGGCCTCGTTTATTTCTTTGAATTTTTTTTCATCTCCGCCTTTGTCTGGGTGGTATTTATGGGCAAGCTTGTGAAAGGCCTTTTTTATCTCATCCTGGGAAGCTGTTTTTGATACTCCTAAAACCTCGTAATAATTCATATTTTTTTATTTCTCTTTGTATTTTCCTTCTTCTGTTTTGTCATCTTTTTTGTCGTCTTTTTTGTCTTCTGGCTTTGTCTGGGTTTGTTGCTGTTTGTATAGCTCAGCTCCAATTCTTTGGGCTGTATCTGAAAGCTCTTTTGTCTTTTGTTTAATTGTTTCTATATTATCATCTTTTTGAGCTTGTTTCAAGGCATTGATTTTATCCTCAAGCTCTTTTTTATCTTCGGGTTTTATTTTATCGCCCGCTTCTTTCAAGGTTTTTTCAGAAGCATATACCAAAGTATCAGCGGCATTTTTTATTTCTATGCCTTCTTGCTTTTTTTTGTCTTCTTCTGCGTGAATTTCAGCATCTTTTTTCATTTTTTCAACCTCTTCTTTTGATATGCCGGCCGATCCTTCAATTCTTATTGACTGGGATTTATTGGTTGCCTTATCTTTTGCAGAAACATTCAAAATACCGTTGGCATCAATGTCAAAAGTAACCTCAATCTGGGGCACGCCTCTTGGAGCTTGGGGTATGCCGTCTAAAATAAACTTTCCAAGCGTTTTATTGTCTTGTGCCATTGGCCTTTCACCCTGCAAAACATGTACCTCAACAGAAGTTTGCGAGTCAGCTGCCGTAGAAAATATCTGGTTTTTCGCAGTCGGCACAGTGGTATTTTTTGAAATTAAAATTGTGTTTACCCCGCCAAATGTTTCAATTCCCAAAGACAAAGGCGTGACATCAAGCAATAAAACATCTTTTACGTCGCCCTGCAAAATTCCTCCTTGCACAGCTGCCCCAATTGCCACAACTTCGTCTGGGTTGACTTCTTTATTCGGCTCTTTGCCAAAAAGTTTTTTAACTTCTTCCTGTATTTTTGGCATTCTTGTTTGTCCCCCAACCATAACAACTTCTTCAATGTCTTTTGGCTCAAGTTTTGCCTCTTTTAAGGTTTGTTTTACCAAATCAATTGATTTGTCAACATATTCTTGCACCATGCTTTCGAAGTTGGCTCTTGTTAATTTGTATAGCAAATGCTTGGGTCCCGATGCATCAGAAGTGATAAACGGTAAATTAATTTCTGTTTCCAAACTTGAAGATAATTCAATTTTTGCTTTTTCAGCAGCTTCCTTTATTCTTTGCAATGCTAAATTGTCTTTTGACAAGTCAACTCCGTTGTCTTTTTTAAATTCTTTTACCAGCCAATCCATGATTTTTTGATCAAAGTCCTCCCCTCCTAGGTGCGTGTCTCCGCCAGTTGCTTTTACCTGCACTGTTTCGGGTCCTGAATCCAAAATAGAAATATCAAAAGTTCCGCCTCCAAAATCATAAACAACAATTTGCTGGTCTTTCTTTTTTGTTAACCCGTAAGCCAGAGCAGCTGCAGTGGGTTCGTTGATAATTCTTTTTACATTAAAGCCAGCAATTTCACCTGCAATTTTGGTTGCTTTTCTCTGGGAATCGTCAAAATATGCCGGGCAAGTAATAATTGCATCTGTTATTGTTTCTCCCAGTTTTGCTTCAGCATCAGCTTTTAATTTTTGCAGTATCATAGCTGAAATTTCAGCTGGTTTTAGCCATTTATCTCCCATTTTAACTTCTACCCCGCTATCAGAAGCTTCCCTTATTTCATAAGGCATCAGTTTTTTATCTTTTTGCACTTCAGGGTCAGAAAATTTTCTTCCAATTAATCTTTTAACAGCATAAACCGTATTGTTTGGGTTTGTAATTTGCTGGCGCCTTGCTAAAACCCCAACCGCCCTTTCCCCGTTTTTTGTCATAGCAACAATGGACGGAGTTGTCCTTGCTCCTTCTTTGTTTTCAATTATTTTTGGCTCGCCTGATTCCACAACAGCCATTGCGGAGAACGTAGTCCCCAAATCTATACCTAAAATTTTACTCATGTTATTTATTTAATTTGGTTAATTTTAATTTTTTATTTTAATAAATTTTCAATGTAATTTATAGGCCTGCAAATTCCAATGTTCGCTGGAATATCCATCATTTTTCCATCTTGAGCTGGCACTTTAGCTGAGATTTTGCCGCTCACAACCCCAACAACTTCCCCGCTTTCTGTTGAAAATACCGCAGAACCGGAAGAACCATTGTTTGTATGCGTATCAACCAAGAAAAAGTGCAATGATCCGTCTGCCCCCCTTCTCTTAACCGAACTGATAATGCATTTATTTGTGGTCATGGTTATTCCAAAGCCCATATTTAACATTTCAGTTGCCAAAGGGTACCCAATGTAAACCACCTCATCCCCTTCTTTTACTTTTTCTGCATCGCCTATTTTTGAAACTATATCAAACTTTTTTTCTACTCCTTCGATTTGCATTAAAGCTAAATCATTTTCTTCATCAAGCTTTAATAATTTTGTTTTGTACCTATTATAATGGGTAAGGTTGTTTTTGTCTGTTTCGCCAGGCACAGAAACCCCAATGTGCGGCAATTCGCTTTCTGGGATTTGTTTGTATACATGGGCATTGGTTACAAATTTGCCGTCTTCAGAAATAATAAACCCGGTGCCCCGTATGCTGATTTGCTTTTGGTTGTTTTCTAATGTTTTTTGCAAATCAATCAAAACAATTGCCTTTTTATTTTTTTCTATAATTTTTTGTATATCCATTTTTTGAAATACTTATTTTAATAATGATTCAAATACTTACTGATTTTCCTCATAACCGACTAATTTAGTCCGTTATACGGAATTATTGTGGCTATTCTTGTTTTGCTACTTACACTTCTCCTTATATATGTAAGGAGATCTTAAATTACTTCGTAATCTTCACCTTAGCTGGTCTTATCACTTTTCCGTGCATTGTGTAGCCATGTTGCACTTCTTCCGAAACAACATCCCCTTCTCCCCTTGGCTCGCCGGAGCCTTCGGCAGAGGCGGCTTCTACGGCTTCCATGATAGCGGGGTCAAATGGTTTACCCATTACTTCTATTGCCTCAATCCCCTGTTTTTTCAAAACATCTTCTAATTGTTTTTTTATTTGTAAAAACCCGGCTGATTCCTCGTTTTCTGTGGCGTGTTTTTCTGCTAAGCAAAAATTATCTAATATAGGCAAAATTTCCAAAACTAATTCTTCGTTTGCGTATTTCAGCAACTTACTCATTCTTTCTGCATCTCCTTTTTTATAGTTTAAAAAATCCGCCCTTTCCCTTTTCCACCCATTAAGGTGCTCTTCACACTTTTTCTTTAATTCTTCTAGCTCTTTATTTTCTTTTTTCATATTTTATCTGGATAATTTGAACAAATATAATCTGCGTTTAGCGATTTTGCTTTTTCTATCTCACCAGAATTATTTGCCGCAAAAACAAATACTTTTAGGTTATTCTTACGTGCTTTTTCGATAAATTTTTTATTGATGCGGTCCACCGGCACGTTTACTGAATAGGCCCCTATTGCTTTTACAAAACTCATGAATCTTATCGGTGGCACGGTTTCGCTTAGGACTCCAATTTTTATATTTTTGTCAAAAAATTTCACTGCTAACAATTCTGTTCTGTGAAAAGAAGAAACAATAAAATCGTCGTAGGTCCATCCTTTTTCTTCAATATATCTTTGGATTGTTCGGCAAACCTTGAAAGCAGTATTTTTGCCCTTAAGCTCAATGTTCACTTTTATTTTTCTATCTATAAAATCTAGCGTCTCTGTAAGCGTTGGGATCCTTTCATTTTTGTCTGTTATAAGGCCTTTTAGCTCAGTTAAAGTTTTGTCTTTTATCTTTCCTGCTCCATTTGTAGTCCTATCTACTGTTTCATCATGTATGACAACTAATTCTCCTGATTTGCAAATCTGGACGTCAAGCTCCGCCATACCAGCCCCTAGTTCAATCGCTTTTTGAAATGAAGCCAAGGTGTTTTCTGGGGCATATCCCATTGCTCCTCTATGGCCTACTTTAATTGCCATATTAAAAATTTTCTAAGTCCTTAATTATTTTGTTGATAATGTCGATATTTTTATTGTAAGCTGTTCTGGAAGGGCCGATTCTTATTAAAATTTTATAAAAAGTGTTCTTTTCTGGAATTTCTGGGACACTCAAGCTTAGGGAAATTTCTGAGAGTGACTTCATTAGTTCTTCTGTTAGTTTCATTTCATTTTCTATTTGTTTTCTGGCTTCTTCTATTTCTTTAAAAACAAAACTGTGAAACGCTGTCTCTTGCTCTGTGAACATTTTGTCAACAAAGTATTTGTAGGCCTTTTCAGTTGGCACTCTTCCTGCTGATGTGTGGGGTTGGGCTATATATCCTGCTTCTGTTAATTCTTGAAAATCATTTCTTATTGTGGCTGGTGAAACATCTAAATCAGCCCTTTGTTTTAAGAGTTTTGAGCTTACTGGTTCAGCATCACAAATATATTCTCTTACCAGCGCATTTAGTATTTTTTCCTGTCTTGCTGTTATCATTAGCACTCATTTGTTAAGAGTGATAAATGTATCTTATTAAATTATAAAAACCTTGTCAAGCCCCACAAAAAAAAGCCGGCAATCCAGCCAGCCTGTCAAAGGGGCTCGGCCCCTATGCGACTTCGCAACGTGTTGAACTGTCGTTTAAACTTTTTGTTGCTAAGGTGCATGTGCTCCCCTTGGGTTATGAAACTCATCTCAGGATCATTCTTAATACTGTATCTATCAAGAATAGCTCTGACTTGGTCTTCAATCTGAGTCCAATTGAAAAAATTCAAAAGCTTATGATCGTCAAAGTTAAGTTCCAGCGGAACGTTGGGATTAACGAGCGCAACCCCAAGGAAGCCATCACGGAGCAATAACTCTTCAAACTCGCAAAAGACACTTAGGACTACGGGCAAATCCATGTCTTTGCGGATTAGGTCAATGTGACATCTATCGCATCTCGGGGCATGAGATGTCTCTAGGATAACGTCGATCATCTGACCGGTTAGTTCGGCGAGGTCAAGAAACAACCCAAAGACGATTTTGCTGGACGCTGAGATCCGAACAGTCGGGATTTCGATGCCATCTTGATTGTGTGTAATGCTTTTCCAACCTGATCTTGGAACAACCTGCAGATCATAGGATGGAGCGACCGCACCTGTAAGCGTAAAGTCGCCGTATCTCGTTATCCTGTTATGCGCTTCAATATCTTTTTCACTCAAACCAAAAAAACTTGAGGAAGGGTCATTTTGTACACGCGGTCGGGGTTTTACGGATTTAAGATGCACGGCACATGCTCCTTTCACTGAATTGGGAATGATCATCCTTACTATTTAAATAGTATACCACTTTTCTTTTTAAAATCAATGAAAATAATGCGCATAAAAAAACACCCGAAGACACTGTGGTTTTCGGGTTTTCGCAAAAGAGCGCTTAGTGAACTGTGCACCCTTTCAATACCCTAAGGTGCTTAAGCCTCTTGTAAGGCGGCCCCTATGAGGCTGTTTTCTTCGCTCTAACTCTAGCCTCATTCTGCGAACCCACTCTTTAGCTTTTTGAAGGGTTTCGCGCAACTCGTCGTCTTTCATTTCTTTCGGGTTTTTCATAATGATGCACCTCCGTTCGCTTGTTCGAAATTGGTTGGGAAAGGGCAAAAACAAAAACTACAATTATTTCAATTGTAGTTTGTTTATATATTTTTTGCAAGCATTCAGAAGCTAATTTATCTCCAGCAAATCTACCTCAAATATCAGAGTTGCGTTTGGAGGAATTATTTCTCCTGCCCCTGATGTGCCGTAAGCTAATTCAGAAGGTATTGTTAGTTTTCTTTTTTCACCAATTTTCATGCCAACAACGCCTAAATCCCACCCCTGAATAACACTGCCTTGGCCTAAAGTAAATGAAAATGGCTGGCCTCTGTCTATTGAAGAGTCAAATTTTGTGCCGTCTTCCAGCGTGCCAACATAATTTACAGTAACCCTGTCTCCTGACTTTACTGCATCTCCGCTCCCCTGCTGTAAAATTTCAACATTCATTCCCTGTATATTAAAGTTTGTAGAATCTTGGTTTTCTTCTGGCATTGTTATGTTTTCTGGCTGCATAAAATAAAAAAATCCTGCTGCCAAAATTATTAAGATTATAATAATTATTATAAGTGTTTTATCCATATATTATTGTACGATTTAATTTTTTGGCCTTATTTGAATACTTTGGGCTGTTATGCTTCCATCAGAGTTTTCTGTGCCTTGCACAACTATATTTTTACCTACTTCCAAATCTTCCAAATTGCCTGCTGTATTTTTAGAGATTTCTGTTGTTTCTGAAAAAAAGATTATTTTTGATCCTCCGTCAGCTAATTTTAAAGTAATACTTGTATCATCTTTTGATATTATTTCTCCTGAATTAGCTCCCATGCCTCCCATCCTCATTGAACCGTTCGTGTTTGAGGGCAGATTTCCCATTTGGTTTCGGTCAAAATTAAAAGACCGCTGGCCTGTGTTTTTTTCGTACAACACCCCTCCGTAAAAACTTCCTGCTGAGACAATTAACACAGCCACAACTAAAATAATTATCTTATTTCTGTTCATATTTATTTTAACCTTTAATTATAATTTAAAAATACGTTGTTATTCGTATCTTAATGCTTCTATTGGATTTAGTTTTGAAGCTCTTCTTGCAGGATAGTATCCAAAGATTATGCCTATGACAGCTGAAACTCCAACAGCTAACAGGATTGATGAAAAAGAAACTTTTGTTGAAGTAAGTCCAAAATAATTGATTCCGTAAGAAATTATCCATCCTGCAAGCACTCCGATTATCCCTCCGCTGAAAGTTAAAACAACCGCCTCTGTTAAAAATTGAAAACTTATGTCTTCGTTTTTTGCGCCTATTGCTTTTCTTAAGCCGATTTCTTTTGTTCTTTCTGTGACTGTTGTAAGCATCATATTCATAATGCCTATTCCGCCAACAAGAAGAGATATGCCGGCTATTGCTCCTAAAAGTATTGAAAGCGTTTGGCTGACGCTTGTGATGCTCTCTAACAAATCGGCTTGGTTTTGTATGCTAAAATCAGCTGAAGCTACGTCTGAAATGTTGTGCATGCTTAAAAGAAGGTTTGTAATTTCAAGTTCTGCTTCTTTCATAAGTTCCGCTTCTGAAATTTGTGCGTCAATTTCTGTAAGATATTTATTGCCAGACAAATATTTTTGGGCTGTTGTGTAAGGAACGTAAATTATGTCATCCTGGTTTGAAAAACCGCTACCGCCCTTTTTCTCGGTTACCCCGATTATGCTAAACTGGATTGAGTTTATTTTTATGATTTTTCCGATAATGCCATTTAGGTCTATATCCTCAAATATCTCCTCGTCTTCTGCAAATAAATTTTCTACTACCGATGGGCCCAAGACGGCGACTTTTGAAAAATTTTGTATGTTCTGATCTGAGAAAAAAGATCCGAAATATAAATTTACGTTTCTGACCTTGAAGTAGTCTGGATCAGTCCCCATTATAGAAGTGTTGGTGTTGCTTCCCTTATATATTACTTGATATCTTCCAGAGACCTCCATTGTCAAAGCTTCAACATACGATATCTCATTTTTAATCTCATTCGCATCCTCTATTGTAAGGGTTTTCGCGGTTCCTCCTGCTGATCTAGCACCATACCCTAAGGTTCTTGTGGCTCCAGGTGTAATCATCAAAAGGTTGGAGCCGGTTGACTCAATGCTTTCTTGGATTGATCCTGATGCTCCTTGCCCAACTGATACCATGACAATTACAGAGCTTATGCCAATAATAATTCCAAGGATTGTGAGCCCAGTTCTGGCCTTGTTGGCTGTTAAAGCTGAAATTGTTTCTTCTAATGTGTCTGTTAACTTCATTTTTTATCTATCTTTTTTTATGGTCTGTTACATCTTTTTCTATAAGTCCGTCTTTAATAAAAATAATTCTGTCGGCGTGTTCAGCAACAATTTGTTCGTGAGTAATTAAGATAATAGTTCTGCCTTTTTCTTTGTTTAATTTTTTAAAAGTTTCCAAAACTATTTCGCCGGTTTTAGAGTCTAAATTGCCTGTGGGTTCGTCCGCCAGAATAATCGCAGGGTTGTTTACTAATGCCCTGGCAATGGCAACGCGTTGTATCTGTCCGCCTGAAAGCTGGTTTGAAAGATGATCAAAATACTCCTCTTCTAAACCTGCGGCTAAGAGGGCTTCGCCGGACCGCATTTCCCTTTCCTTTTTGTCAATTCCTGTATAAACCAAAGGCAAGGTCACGTTTCTTAGAACAGTTGTCCTTGGTAAAAGATTAAAAGATTGGAAAACAAAACCAATTTTATTTTTTCTTATTTCAGCGAGCTCATCCTCGGTTAAGGTAGAAACATCTTTGCCGTCTAAAATATAAGTTCCGCCGGTAGGAGTGTCTAGCGCCCCTAAAATATGCATTAGGGTTGATTTTCCAGATCCAGACGGGCCCATTATTGCAACAAATTCGCCGCCTTTTATTTTAAAACTTACGCCTGAAAGTGCCTGAAAACCAACGCTCCCGGAAATGTAGACTTTTGTTATATTTTTAACGTCAATCATTTTTGTATTTCTATTACATTCCTGGCGGTCTGCTTCCGCCCACGTTGATAATATTGGAAGATCCGCTCCTATTAGAGGAAGCAGAACTGCTGGTGCTAGCGCTAGCGCTTGAGCTGGTTCTTACAATAATTTGGTCTCCTTCTGCTAATCCGCTGGTTATTTCGGTGTTTGTGTCGTCTGAAAGCCCTATTCCAACAATTTTAGTTGCGGGTAGAGAATCAGAAGTTACTCCTTTTATTGAGTTTGTTTTATCAGTCAGGTCATATGTATCGCTTAATACTTGGACGTAATATGTCCCGTCATCATTTGATTTAACAGCCGTAGTCGGGACTATTAAAACATTGGTTTTTGAATTTGTTATAATATTAGTGCTAACTGACATGCCAGCTCTTATATTGTCTTCAATAGTGTCAAGAGTTATTTCTATCCCGTAACTTATAACTCCTGAATTTGCAGACCCCACAAGATCAACCCCCGTTACTTTTCCTGTTAGAGTTAAATCTTCTAATGCGTCAAAAGTCAGAGTTGCTTTGTTACCGGTTTCTATGTTTGCTACATCGACTTCGCTGAGAGTTATTTCAGCAATTTTAGATTCTGTGATGATCGTTACAACGCTTGATCCAGAAGAAATGTTTTCACCCTTTTCTGCGATTACCTCAGAAATTAACCCGCCTATAGGGGCGTAAACATAGTAATCAGCTAAAGCGTCTTTTGCGTCTTCTAAAGCTCTTTGTTTTTTAGTTACTGTTAATTTTGCATCTTTAATTTCTGTGTCTACGTCTTCCAACGCTTCTATTTTATCTTCTATTGATGAATTTGCGCTGAACAAGCTTGAAATGCAGCTATTAATGCTACTGAGGTGAGAGCTTAAACTAGAGATGTGACTTTCGGCTGTGCTGTTTATTTCAGCATCATAATATGTGAGAGCATCTTTATAAAATTGGATAAGATTAATGTTGTCTTTTATTGTTTGAGCTATATCTTTAGAGTTTTCGTAAGTTTGCGTTATTATAGCGTCAACCACGGCTTGATCTGAATATCTGTTGGTTTTTTTATAGTTTTCAAAGTTTATATTGTAAGAACTCCTGGCTAATTTATATGAGTCTTCGGCCACATTTCTATACTCTAAAATTTTTTCGTTAAATCCGTAAGCGGCGGAAGAATAATATTCTATATTGTCTTGATAATTGTTAAAAGTTCTCCCGTACAAAATTTCTTCTAGGTCTTTCATAATGTCAGGCAGGTCGAGAAAAACGGAAGAGACCGTATTGTAACCATCTTCATATGCCTTTGACAAATCTTTTTTTGCATCTTTTTTTGCTTTTGGATTCGATTCATCAGGTCCTATTAATTTATCTAATGATATTTGGGCTGATTCTAATTCTTCTTCAGCGTCTTTGACGGCGTCTAATGAGTTAGAATTATCTATTTGGGCTAAAAGAGTCCCTTTTGAAACATATTGTCCTTCTGATGCGTTCAGATATATTAATTTTCCTGAAGCTTCTGCCTTGATTGTCTTCGTGTCTTTTGCAGATATTTGTCCTGTTCCAGAAACAGTGGTAGTAATCACCCCTTTTGTTGCAGATGATAATATGTATCGTGTTTCTTCCTCTGATTTACTAAAAAAAGCGTTGCCGTAGTAACCCGCTGTTAAAATAATAATCAAAGCAATAAAGCTTTTTATCTTATGTCTTTTTATATATTTCAATAATGCAATAAAAAGACTTTTTATTTTTTTAACTATCATGTTTGAGCTTATTTGATTGATTATGAATATAAAAGCTAAGGCCTCAATTCTGCAAAAATTGAGCGCCTTAACCTTTATAAATTATTCTGCGTTTTGGTTTGGAGCTGGTCCTCCAAATCTAGAGCATCCAGAACCCATATGCCTGCCTCCGCCGAATTTTCCGAATGAAAGGTATTGCAAAGGGATATTGTTTTCATCAGCCCATTGTTTCAGTTCATCCATGTGTTGTTTTGCTATTTCCCTATTTTCTTTTGGAGTTCCGTTTTGTAAATTTTGCCTTTCAGTTTGAAGTTCAGCTTTTTTGGCTATAATTTGGTCTGCTTGTTCTTGAGTTAATTCGCTGTTAACTACTGCTTGATTTATACGATCAGTAAATTTCTGTTCCATCTCTGCTTTTTTAATCTCTTTTTGTTCGTTAAATACTACCTGTACGTCGCTAACATCTAAGTTAAACCTTTCTGCGATTGCGTTAACAATGTTTGCCATTGGCCTTGCGCCGTTGGTCACAGTTGAATCAGCGTAAACTGTGCCAATCGCAGCTAATGCCAGTACTGGAACAATTGCGAATAAAAGATATTTTTTGTTCATAACTTTTTAAAAATGATTAATTATACTTATTGCCGGCTATCTATTACTACAATCTAAAAACAAAATTATTTCAAAACTCTATCTATGGGTTGCCTTTTAGGAAAATTAGGAGGGGTAAAAAACCCTTTTTTTTCATCAACCTTTTTAACATTAAAAGCATGGATGGTTTGCCCGTTTTTCTTTCCTAAGATTATTATATTATCGTTTTCATTGATATTTTTGTTCAAGATTCTTGTATTTTTGTCTGTAATAACTTCTAATTCTTTTTCTCTAAGTGTGCTTATTATAAATCCACTGTCTTTTATTTCAAGCACGGATCCATAAAAAACATCTGATATTTTAGGCGCTCCAAACTCTCGGTAAAAACCTCCTGCAAAAGGTAATTTTCCTTCCTGGGCGCTTAAAAACAGATTCATATGTATTGGAGTAAAATTAAGAATAACGCCCATAAGTATAATAACTAGAGCTATAGCTGAAAAAGAGTATAAAATTGGGCTGCGGTAAACAAAAGAAAAATGTTTGGCAAAAAATTCGGAAGTCACAATAAGTGCAACAGCTCCAAATATTAAAATCCAGGGTAGGGATAGAAATAGAATTTTAATTCCGGAAAATCCAAATTGTGGCAGGAACAACGACCCGCCCTGACGCATTGAAAAAAAGATAAAACTGACAAGGAAAATAGCTGCAGCACTAATGCCCACCAATCCTAAAACTAACAGAATCATTCTAAAGATAAAGTATATTCTTGAATGCATTTTAACTTTGCCTTCTTTTATTTTTGAGAGCACAGACTCACTTATTGATTTTTTATTTTTTTGATCGTTCATGGTTATTTGTTTAATTTTTTATAAATATCTTTCATCGCTTGTTTTCCTCTTTTTATTCTTACTCCTACAGTTGAAACTGGAATTTGCATAATATCAGCAATTTCTTTGTAGCTTTGGCCTTCTACATAGTATAAGACGATCGGCTCTCTGTATTTTGGCTCCAGTTGATCGAGACACCTGTTGATTATTTTTTTTATATCCCTTAAATCGTTTTCTTTATTAAAACTATCTTCTCTAGAGATATTGTAAGGTAAAAAAATATCAAGGCCTAACAAAGGTAAAAGTTTCTTTTTGTTTTTCTTCAGTGCATTTACTAGCTCGTTATGAGCTATGCGGTATATCCAAGGAGAAAATTTTCTTGCTGTGTCAAAGCTTTTTATGTTTATGTATGTTTTTATAAATATTTCTTGAAGGACGTCATTTATATCGTCTCTGTTATACAAAAATTTCCTGGCGTATCGGCCTATTTTTCCTTCGTATCTTTTAATTAAGAGCTTAAAAAGCTCAACCCTACCAGACTGTATAAGCTTAACTATTTCCTCGTCTTTTTTATCTTGCCATTCTTGTCCCATTATTTTATTACAATTATAAGCTTTAACTTATTTCAATTTCGTTCAGCATAATCGCAAATATCTTTGAAATCGCAGTATTTGCATTGCCAGCCAGGAGTCGGGTCAAATTGGCTGTTTTTTATTTTTGTAATTTTATCTAAAATTTTTGTTTTTTGGTTTTCAATATCCTTTCCCGAACCCAAAAAAGAAACAATTTTTCCGTCTTCTAAGTAATGGTAAGCAAGGTTTTTGGGCTCTAAGCCAAAAACTTCTTTTGCTGCAATTTGATAAATTAAAAGCTGTTCTTTTGACTCAAAATCCAGCTTATCTTTTGACTGCCCTGTTTTGTAATCAATTATAGAGATTCCGCTTCCCTCTTCATCAATTCTGTCTATTACCCCGTAAATTTTATGTTCGTTTATTTTTAAGTTAAAGGGTATTTCAAGCGCTAGCTGACCATTTATTTTTAAAATTTTTGGCGGGTTTTTAGTAAAGTTTTGGTAAAAATCTTTTATAATCTTTTTTCCCAGTTTATAATATTCTCCCTTTTGTTTTTTTGACTCATACCATTCATCAATCCAGTTTTTTTCATAAATTTCTGAAAGTTCGCCAAATTCTAACATTCTGATATTCTCAAGAATATTGGAATGTTTTTTGTCAGAAAAAAGAGCTTCTTGGGTTACACTTTTTTTTTCGTTTGCCATCCTTAGAAAACTATGCAAAGTATTGTGCATTGTTTTTCCAAAGGAAAAAATAGCTTTTCCCCTAGTTGGAACCTTTAATACAAAGGCGAATTTATACTGCAGGGGGCACTTTTCAAAGGCAGCCAATTGAGAGTAAGAAAAATGTTTTGGCAAAAAAGCGGCGGGCGTGATGTGGCCGCGGGTAAACGGGCTAGGGGCGGGCGAGCCATCGCCGAGACGAGGACGAGTAGGGAGAACGAGGCGAGAAGCACTACCGCTCGCTCCATGCCCCATCTCAACCAAAAACCTGGATGGTTTTTTGTTTGTTTTTCCTCCGTAATCCTCAGCTGATGTAAAATA